>WGBS01000188.1 GCA_015494165.1 Gammaproteobacteria bacterium
CATCTCGCGGGCCGACATCAGCGAGAACGCTCTCAAGGTGCTCTACCGCCTGCACAAGGCGGGCTACCAGGCCTACCTGGTGGGCGGCGGGGTGCGCGACCTGCTGCTCGGGCGCGAGCCGAAGGACTTCGACGTCGCCACCGACGCGCGGCCCGAGGAGGTGCGCGCGCTGTTCCGCAACTGCCGTCTGATCGGGCGCCGCTTCCGGTTGGCCCACGTGCGCTTCGGGCCCGAGATCGTCGAGGTGGCCACCTTCCGCGCCATCCCGCGGCTGGCCGCGGACGCGGCCGCGGAGGACGAGGGCGAGGGGGCGGGGCCCGAGGGCGAGATCGTCATCGGCGAGGACGGGCGCATCGTCCGCGACAACGTCTACGGGACGATCGAGGAGGACGCTTGGCGGCGCGACTTCACCGTCAACGCCCTCTACTACAACATCGCCGACTTCTCGGTGGTGGACTACGTGGGCGGCGTCGAGGACCTGCGGGCGGGGCTCATCCGGCTCATCGGCGAGCCCGAGCAGCGCTACCGCGAGGACCCGGTGCGCATGCTGCGGGCCGTGCGCTTCGCCGCCAAGCTGGGCTTCCGCATCGAGCCCGCCACGGCCGAGCCCATCCGCCGCCTCGCGCACCTGCTCGAGGACATCCCGCCCGCGCGCCTCTACGAGGAGGTGCTCAAGCTCTTCCTGGGCGGCGCGGCCGTCGCCACCTACGAGCTGCTGCGCCACTACGGCCTCTTCGGGCGCCTCTTCCCGCTCACCGAGGAGGCGCTCGCAGAGGAGGAGGGCGGCTTCCCGCACGTCTTCGTGGTGCGGGCGCTGGAGAACACGGACGCGCGCGTGGCGGCGGGCAAGCCGGTGACGCCGGCCTTCCTCTTCGCGGTGCTGCTGTGGGAGGCGGTGCGCCGCCGCGCGCGCGCGCTCGCGGACGAGCGCGGGCTCGGCGAGGTGGAGGCCCTGCACAAGGCGGCCTCCGAGGTCATGGCCGAGCAGGCGCGGCGCGTCTCGCTACCCAAGCGCTTCCGGCCCCAGATGCGCGAGATCTGGACCCTGCAGCCGCGTTTCGGGCAGCGGCGCGGGCGGCGGCCGCTGCGGCTGCTCACCCACCCGCGCTTCCGGGCGGCCTACGACTTCATGCTCCTGCGCGCCGAGGCGGGCGAGGTCGAGGCGGAGACGGCCGAGTGGTGGCGGCGCTTCGAGGCGGCCTCCGAGGCAGAGCGCGAGGAGCTGCTGGCCGCGGGCGGTGGCGGGGCGCGCCGGCCCCGCCGCAGGCGCCGGCGGCGCCGTGGTGGCGCCGCCAAGGGGGACGCCGCGACGTGAGCGGCCCGGCGGCAGCGGCGGCGGGCACGGCGGCCGTGCGCGCCTACGTCGGGCTGGGCGCGAACCTCGGTGATGCCCGCGCCAGCCTGCGCGCCGCCCTCGATGCGCTGGCGCGGCTCCCGGCGACGCGCCTCGCCGCGGTCTCCTCGCTGTACCGCACCCGCCCCCACGGCCCGCAGGACCAGCCGGACTTCCTCAACGCCGTCGCCGCGCTCGAGACCGCGCTCGCGCCGCTTGAGCTGCTCGAGCGCCTCCAGGCGATCGAGGCCGCCGCCGGTCGGCGCCGCGACGGCCCGCGCTGGGGGCCGCGCACCCTCGACCTCGACCTGCTGCTGCACGGCACGGCGCGGCTGCGCACGCCGCGCCTGGTCCTGCCGCACCCGCGCATCGCCGAGCGGCCCTTCGTGCTGGTGCCGCTGGCCGAGCTCGATCCCGCGCTCGAGGTGCCGGACGCCGGGCCGGTCGCGGCGCTTCGGGCGCGCTGCGGCGAGGCGGGCATCCTCGCCCGGGAGCCCGCGCCGTGGTGAGCCCCCCGGGCCACTGGCGCTACCTCGTGGTCGAGGGCCCCATCGGCGTGGGCAAGACCACGCTCGCGCGGCGCCTGGCCGAGCGCCTCGGCGGCGAGCCCCTGCTCGAGCGGCCCGAGGACAACCCCTTCCTGCCGCGCTTCTACCGCGACCCGCGCGGGGCGGCGCTGCCGACGCAGCTCCAGTTCCTGTTCCAGCGCGTTCGCCAGCTCGCGCCGCTGCGCCAGCGCGAGCTCTTCGGCGGCCTGCGCGTGGCCGACTTCCTGATGGAGAAGGACCCGCTCTTCGCGCGCCTGACGCTGGACCAGGACGAGCTCGCCCTCTACCACGAGATCTACGGGCGCGTGGCCGGCGAGGTGCCGCCGCCGGATCTGGTCATCTACCTGCAGGCGCCGGTGGAGGTGCTGCGCGAGCGCATCGCCCGGCGCGGCATCCCCTACGAGCAGCAGATGCCCCCGGGCTATCTGGAGCGCCTGGCGAGCGCCTACGCCGAGTTCTTCTATTACTACGAGGCCGCGCCGCTGCTCATCGTCAACGCCGAGCGCCTCGACCTCGCCTCCTCCGACGAGGACCTCGAGCTGCTCCTTGCCGAGCTGCCGCGCGTGCGCAGCGGCCGGCACTACTTCAATCCCGAGCCCATCCGCCTCGCCGCCGGGGAGCCCGCCGCGGGCGGCGAGGACGCCCCGCGGCCCTGACCTGTCGCCGACGGGTGGCCGCTTGCGGCTCGCGGCCGTGTGACCGGCCATCCGTAGACCGTCTTCCGTCGCCCGCCGCCCCGTTCTCTCCGTCCCGGCGCCGGCCCGGCCAGCGGTTTCCTGTAACATGGTGCGCCCCGACGGCGGAGGAGGGCGCGGCATGAGCGAGCGAGCCGCGGGCGGCGGGCCCGTCACCGTGCGCACCCTGCGGCGCATGAAGGCCGAGGGCCGGCGCATCGCCGCGCTCACCGCCTACGACGCGAGCTTCGCCGCCATCCTCGACGAGGCCGGCGTCGACGTGGTGCTGGTCGGCGACTCGCTCGGCATGGTGGTGCAGGGCCACGACAGCACGGTGCCCGTCACCCTCGAGGACATGGTCTACCACGCGCGCGCGGTCGCCCGCGGCTGCCGGAGGGCGCTGCGCGTGGTGGACATGCCCTTCGGCAGCTACGGCGATCCGCGCGCGGCCTTCGAGTCGGCCGTGCGCCTCATGCGCGAGGGCGGCGCGCAGGTGGTCAAGCTCGAGGGCGGGGCCGTGCAGCGCGAGGTGGTGCGCCACCTGAGCGAGCGCGGCATCCCGGTGTGCGCGCACCTCGGGCTCACGCCGCAGTGGGTGCACAAGCTCGGGGGCTACCGCCTGCAGGGCCGCGAGCGCGAGGCCGCCGAGCGCATGCGCGCCGAGGCGCGCCTGCTGGAGGCGGCCGGCGCCGAGCTCCTGGTCCTCGAGTGCGTGCCGGCGGCGCTCGCCGCGCGCATCCGCGACGAGCTCGCCATCCCCGTGATCGGCATCGGCGCGGGTGCCGGCTGCGACGGGCAGGTGCTGGTGCTCTACGACCTGCTCGGCGTGACGGCCGGCCCGCGCTTCGCGCGCGACTTCCTCGCGGGGCGCGGCTCGGTGCGCGAGGCGGTCGCCGCCTACGTCGCCGCCGTGCGCGAGGGCAGCTTCCCGGGCCCGGAGGAGACGCTCGCCTGAGCATGCGCGTCGCGCGCGACATCGCGGCCCTCGAGGCGGCGCTCGCGCCCTGGCGCGCGGCCGGCGACTGCATCGTGCTCGTGCCCACCATGGGCAACCTCCACGAGGGGCACCTGAGCCTGGTGGACCGCGCGCGCGGGCTCGGGGACCGCGTGGTGGTGACGCTCTTCGTCAACCCCATGCAGTTCGGCCCGGGCGAGGATTTCGAGCGCTACCCGCGCACCTTCGAGGAGGACCGCCGGCTGCTGGAGGCGCGCGGCGCCGACCTGCTCTTCGCGCCGGAGACGGCCGAGCTCTACCCGCGCGGGCACGGGCGCACCACGGCCGTGGAGGTGCCGGAGCTCTCCTCCATCCTGTGCGGCGCCTTCCGCCCGGGCCATTTCCGCGGGGTCGCCACCGTGGTGGCCAAGCTCTACAACCTGGTGCGGCCGCAGGTCGCGGTCTTCGGCGAGAAGGACTACCAGCAGCTCGTGATCCTGCGGCGCATGACCGAGGACCTGAACTTCCCGGTCGAGGTGGTGGGTGCGCCGACGGTGCGCGAGCCCGACGGCCTCGCCATGAGCTCGCGCAACCGCTACCTCACGGCCGAGGAGCGCGCCCGCGCGCCGCTGCTCTACCGCACGCTGCGCCAGGTGGTGGAGCGGGTGCGCGAGGGGGCGCGCGACCTCGCCGCGGTCGAGGCCGAGGCCATGGCCGCGCTGGCGGCGGCCGGCTTCCGGCCCGAGTACGTGAGCGTGCGCCGCGCCGACGACCTGGCGCCGCCGGCCCCCGGGGACCGCAGCCTGGTGGCGCTCGCCGCCGCTCACCTCGGAGCGGCGCGGCTCATCGACAACATCCCCTTCGAGCGCGCGCCGGCGCGGGCCTGAGGCGCCGGGGCGCCGATTGCGGCGCCCCGTGCGCCTGCGGGATAATTTCCGCCCCGGCCCCCCGGGGCCCCATGGGAGAGCGCCGAGCCATGCAGCTCACCCTCCTCAAGTGCAAGCTCCACCGCGCGCGCGTGACCCACACCGAGCTCGACTACGAGGGCTCGTGCGCCATCGACGCGCGCCTGCTGGAGGCGGCCGGCATCCGCGAGTACGAGCAGATCCACGTCTACAACCTCGACAACGGCGAGCGCTTCACGACCTACGCCATCCGCGCCGAGGCGGGCTCGGGCGTGATCTCGCTCAACGGCGCCGCCGCGCGCAAGGCCAGCCCCGGCGACCGCGTCATCATCTGCGCCTACGCCGTCATGGAGGAGAGCGAGGCGGCGCGCCACCGCCCGACGCTCGTCTACCTCGACGAGCGCAACCGCATCGTGCGCACCGGCAGCGCCATCCCCGTCCAGGTCGCCTAGGCACGCCCCGCCAACCGTAAACCGCAAGCCGTAAGCCGTAAGCCGTTACCCGGTATTGCGCATCCCCGCCGCGATGGCGTTGATCGAGCGCAGCAGGGGATCGAGCCAGCGCGCGCGCTCGGCCTCCGGCAGGCTCGGGTCGCGGTAGCGGGCGAGCAGCGTGATCTGGATGTGGTTGAGGGGGTCGAGGTAGGGGTTGCGGCGCGCGAGCGACAGCGCGAGGAAGGGCGTCTCCTCGAGCAGGCCGGCGGCGTCGGCCACGTGCAGCACCTGCGTCACGGTGCGGCGGTACTCCTCGCGCACCGCGCCATAGACGCGCGCGGCCAGGTCGCGGTCGCGCACCAGGCGCGCGTACTCGCGCGCGATCTCCATGTCGGCCTTGAACAGCGCCATCTGCGTGTTGCCGAGCAGCGCGTGGAAGAAGGGCCACTCGCGGTACATGCGCTGCAGGCGCGCCAGCCGCTCGGGGTCGCGCCCGCGCCAGCGCTCCAGCGCCGTGCCCAGCCCGTACCAGGCGGGCAGCGTGTGGCGCGCCTGCGCCCAGCCGAACACCCAGGGGATGGCGCGGATGGAGGCCTTGGAGCGATCCTGGCGCTGGCGGTGCGTGGGCCGCGAGCCGATGTTGAGCAGGCCGATCTCGTTGACGGGGGTGGCCTCGTAGAAGTAGTCGAGGAAGCCCTCGGTGCGCTCGGTGAGCTCGCGGTAGGCGTCCTCGCCGAGGGCGGCGAGCTCGTCCATGATGCCCATGTGGTCGCGGCGGTCGCCGGCCACCGGGCGGATGAGGCAGCGGCTCGCCTTCATCAGGCCCGTCACGCCCATGGTGAGCTCGTGCACCGCCGTCACCACGTTGGTGTACTTGTAGGACAGCACCTCGCCCTGCTCGGTGAACTTGATCTCGCCGTGCACCGTGCCCGGCGGCTGGGCGAGGATGGATTCGTGCGTGGGCCCGCCGCCGCGGCCGATGGTGCCGCCGCGGCCGTGGAACAGGCGGCAGCGCACGCCGCGCTCGCCCGCGAGGGCGACGACCTTCTTCTGCGCCTCGTACAGGCCCCAGGCCGAGGCGACGATGCCGCCGTCCTTGCACGAGTCCGAGTAGCCGAGCATGACCTCCTGCACGCCGCCCGAGGCGGCGTGCAGCTCGCGGTAGACGGGATCGTCGAGGAGGGCGCCGAGCACCCGCTCGATGTGGGCGAGGTCCTCGATGGTCTCGAACAGGGGCGCGACCTCGATCTCGCAGCGCCAGCCGTCCGCCTCGCGCCGCACGAGCCCGGCCAGCGCCGCCAGCGCCATCACCTCCATGACGTGGCTGGCCGCGTGCGTCATGGAGATCACGTACTGGCCGAAGGCGCTGGGGCCGACCTCGGCGCGCATGCGCCGCATGACGCGGAAGACCTCGAGCGTCTCGCGCGCCTCCTCCGACAGCGCCGTCTCCTCGATCCGCGGCGGCGAGCGCACGAGCTCGCGCAGCAGCGCCATGCGCGCGGCCTCGTCGAGGGCGGCGTAGTCCTCGGCGCGGCCCGCGTGCGCGAGGACCTCCGCCACGGCGCGCGTGTGCACGGAGGACTCCTGGCGCACGTCGAGGCGCACGAGCCCGAAGCCGAAGGTCTCGACCAGGCGGATGAGGTCCTTGAGCTCGCGGTCGGCGATGTTGCGGTCGCCGTGGCTGACGAGCGAGTGATGGATGAGGCGCAGCTCGTTGAGCAGCTCGCGCTCGTCGCGGTAGCCGTGGTGGGGCCCGGTGGGCTCGGCGCCCTCGAGGCGCGCGCGCACCGCCTCGAGATTGCGCTCGATGCGGTAGCGCATGACGTAGAGCTTGCGCCGGTAGGGCTCGCGCGCGAAGCGCTGCGGGTTGTCGCGGAAGGCCTGCGCCGCATAAGGCGCGTCCGCCTCGATGCTGGCGAGCAGGGCCTCGGTCGGCCGGCATAGGGCGGTGGAGTGCGTCAGCAGGCGCCCCAGCTCGCGCAGGCGGCGGGCGTACTCGCGCAGCACCGTCTGGTGCTGGAGGCGCACGGCGAGCACCGTGGTCTCGGGCTTGACGTTGGGGTTGCCGTCGCGGTCGCCGCCGATCCAGGAGCCGAAGCGCAGGAAGCTCGGCACCGCCACCGCCGGGACCCCGGGCTCGCGCTCGCCGTACTCGGCCGCCACGACCTGCTCGAGGCGGCGGTAGACCTGCGGCACGGCCTCGAACAGGCACTCGCGGAAGTAGAACAGCCCGTTGCGGATCTCGTCACGCACCTGCGGGCGCTGCGCGCGCACCTCGTCGGTCTTCCACAGGATCTGGATCTGCGCCTGCAGCTCCTCGGCGATGGCCTCGCGCTCGGCGCGGCTCAGGCCCGGCTCGTCGAGACGCTGGGCGGTGTCGAAGATGCGCCGCAAGGCCTCGAGCACCGTGCGGCGCTTGGCCTCCGTGGGGTGGGCGGTGAAGACCGGCATGTAGCGCAGGCGCGCGAGCAGGGTGCCGAGCTCCTCGGCGCTCACCCCCTCCTCGCGCAGGGCGCGCACCGTGTGCTCGAAGGAGCCCACCCAGGGGCGCCCGGCGCGCAGGGCGCGCTGGCGCTGGCGGTGCAGGAAGGCCTCCTCGGCGATGTTGACGAGGCTGAAGTAGATGGCGAAGGCGCGCACCACCTGCGTCACCGTTTCCGGATCGAGACGCGCGATGATGCGCATCAGGTGGGCGCGCTTGCGCGGGTCCTCCTGCTTGCGCAGCGAGATGAAGCCCTTGCGCAGCGCCTCCACGGTGGCGAAGACCCGCTCGCCGGCGTGCGCGCGGAGGACGTTGCCGAGGAGCGTGCCCAGCAGCTTGACGCGGCTGCGCAGCTCCTTGTCGCGGGGAAGCTCCTGCATGGTCGGCCTGCGCGAAAGCGGGGCCGCCCGCGCATGCGCGCGGCGCGGCCCCGGCGTTCCGGGCGGCGATTATACGCCAGGGGCGCGCGCCGCGCCCCGGCGCTCGAGAAGCGCCCGGCGATAGAGCTCGAGATAGCGGCGCGCGCTCGCGCGCCAGGAGAAGTCCTGGGCCATGCCCGTGAGCACGATGCGGCGCCAGTCCGCGGGGCGCTCGCGGTAGCAGGCGATGGCGCGCCGGCAGGCCTCGAGCAGCGCCGCCGGCTCCGGCGCCTCGAACACGAAGCCGGTCGCGCGGCCTGCCGCCAGCGCCGCCTCGTCGGCGTCCACCACGGTGTCGGCGAGCCCGCCCGTGCGGCGCACCACGGGCACGGCGCCGTAGCGCAGGCTGTACATCTGGTTGAGTCCGCACGGCTCGAAGCGCGAGGGCATCAGGAACATGTCCACCCCGCCCTCGATCAGGTGCGCGAGCGGCTCGTCGTAGCCGACGTGCACCCCGACGCGGCCGGGGTAGCGCGCGGCCGCCTCGCGCACCGCCTGCTCGAGGTGGGGCGCGCCGCTGCCCAGGACCACGAGCTGGGCCCCGTGGGCGAGCAGCCCGTCGAGGGCGCCGAGGATGAGGTCCGCGCCCTTCTGCTCCACCAGGCGGCCGATGTGGCCGAGGAGCGGCGCGCCGGCGTGCGCCGGCAGGCCGAAGCGCGCCTGCACGGCGGCCTTGTTGCGCGCGCGCCGCCCGAGCGTGCGGCGCGTGAAGCGCGCGGCCAGGTGCGGGTCGCGGCCCGGGTTCCATTCCTCGTAGTCGATGCCGTTGAGGATGCCGACGAGGCGCGCGGCGCGGTGGCGCAGCAGCCCGTCGAGCCCGAAGCCGTGCTCGGGCGTCTGGATCTCGCGCGCGTAGGTGGGGCTGACGGTGGTCAGCCAGTCGGCGCAGGCGAGCCCGCCCTTGATGAAGGCGAACTGCCCGTAGTACTCGAGCCGCTCCATGGACCACAGCTCCCAGGGCAGCGCGAGGTCGCGGAAGGTCTCCCACGGGAAGACGCCCTGGTAGGCGAGGTTGTGGACCGTGAAGACCGTGGCCGGGCGCTCGCGCTCGAGCGAGAGCAGCGCCGGCGCGAGGCCCGCCTGCCAGTCGTGGGCGTGCACGAGGTCCGGGCGCCAGCGCGGGTCGCCCTCGCCGAGCGCCACGGCGGCCGCGGCGCGGCCGAGGGCGGCGAAGCGCCAGGCGTTGTCGGGCCAGTCGTGGCCGTCGGGGCCGGTGTAGGGCCCGCCGGGGCGGTCGTAGAGCTCCGGGATGTCGAGCAGGTAGACGCGCGCGCGGCTGCGCGGCATGCGCCCGCGCAGGAGGCGGGCCGCCGGCGCCGCGGCGAGCTCGAGGGGGCCCACCTCGCGCAGCTCCGGCACGCGCGCGGCCACGCCGCGGTAGGCGGGCAGCAGCAGCCGCACGTCCACGCCGAGGCGCGCGAGGGCGCGCGGCAGGGCGCCGGCCACGTCGGCGAGGCCCCCGGTCTTGACCAGGGGATGGGCCTCGCTCGCGACGAAGAGGACCTTCAGGCTCACCCGCGCTCCCGGTGCGGCCCGCGCGGCCGGCGCCGCGCGTATACTGCGCGCATCGGCGCCGGCGCCGTTGCGGAGGAAGAGGGACGATGAAGCTCGCGATGGTAGGGCTCGGGCGCATGGGTGGCAACATGGCGCGCCGGCTGCGGCGCGGCGGCATCGAGGTGGCCGGCTGGAACCGCACCTGGGCGGTGACCGAGGCGCTCGCGCGCGAGACCGGCCTGGAGCCCGCCGCCAGCCTCGAGGAGCTGGTCGGGCGCCTCCCGCCGCCGCGCCTCGTCTGGCTCATGCTGCCGGCGGGCGCGCCCACGGAGGAGACGCTCGGGCGCCTGGCGGGGCTGCTCGAGCCGGGCGACGTGCTCGTCGACGGCGGCAACGCCGACTACCGCGACTCGCAGCGGCGCGCGCGCGAGCTGGGTGCGCGCGGGCTGCGCTTCGTGGACGTCGGCGTCTCGGGCGGCGTCTGGGGGCTCGAGAACGGCTACTGCCTGATGGCGGGCGGCGAGCCGGACGCCGTGGCGCTGCTCGAGCCGGCGCTGCGCGTGCTCGCCCCCGCGCCGGACCGCGGCTGGGCGCACGTCGGCCCCTCGGGCGCGGGCCATTTCGTGAAGATGGTCCACAACGGCATCGAGTACGGGATGATGCAGGCGCTGGCCGAGGGGCTGGCGCTGCTGCGCGCCAAGGAGGAGCTCGCCATCGACCTGGCGCAGGTGGCCGAGCTGTGGCGCCACGGCTCGGTGGTGCGCAGCTGGCTGCTCGACCTCACCGCAGGCTTCCTCGCCGAGGACCAGCGCCTCGCCGACGTCGCCCCCGTGGTGCCGGACTCGGGCGAGGGGCGCTGGACCGCGCGCGAGGCCATCGACCTCGGCGTGGCCGCGCCCGTCATCACGCTGGCGCTGCACATGCGCTTCGCCTCGCAGGACGAGGAGGGCTATGCCGCCCGCCTGCTCGCCATGATGCGCAAGGCCTTCGGCGGCCACCGGGTGGTGCGGGCCTGAGATGGCGGCGCTCGACCCCTGCACCTTCGTCATCTTCGGCGCCACCGGGAACCTCTCGCGCACCAAGCTGCTGCCCGCCCTCTACCACCTGGAGGCGGCGGGGAGGCTCCCGGAGCGCTGCCGCATCGTCGGTTTCGGGCGCCGCTCCTGGGACGACGCCCGCTGGGCGGAGGAGGTGCGAGCGGCGGTGGAGCGCCGGAAGCGGGCGGGGCAGGAGGGCATGGACGAGGAGGTGTGGGAGCGCTTCGCCGGGCGCCTCGCCTTCGTGGGCGGCGACCTCACCGACCCCGGGAGCTTCGAGCGCCTGCGCGCGCGCCTCGAGGACGGTTTCCCGCCCAACCTCGTGCTCTATCTCGCCGTGGGGCCGCGCGAGTTCGGCGTCGCCGCCGACGGCATCGCCCGCTGCGGGCTGGCGCGCGAGGACCGGGGCTGGCGTCGGCTCGTGATCGAGAAGCCCTTCGGCTACGACCTCGAGAGCGCCGAGGCGCTCGACGAGCGCCTGCACCGCCACTACGGCGAGCACCAGCTCTACCGCATCGACCATTACCTCGGGAAGGGCACCATACAGAACATCCTCGTCTTCCGCTTCGCCAACCTGCTGCTCGAGCCGCTCTGGAACCGCCACTACATCGACCACGTGCAGATCACCCACGCCGAGACGCGCGGCATCGAGGGGCGCGCCGGCTACTACGACGGCACCGGCGCCCTGCGCGACATGATCCAGAGCCACCTGCTGCAGGTGCTGACGCTGGTGGCGATGGAGCCGCCGGCCTCGCTCGAGGCCGAGTCGCTGCGCGACGAGAAGGTCAAGGTGCTGCGCTCCATCCGCCCCATCTCCCAGGCGGCGGTGCACGCCCACGCCTTCCGCGCCCAGTACACCGCGGGCGAGATCGGCGGCGAGCGCGTGCCGGGCTACCTCGAGGAGCCGGGGGTGCCGCCGCACAGCGCCACCGAGACCTATGCCGCGCTCAAGCTCTATATCGACAACTGGCGCTGGCGCAACATCCCCTTCTTCCTGCGCACCGGCAAGCGCATGGCGGCGGACAACGCGCTCATCGCCATTCGCTTCAAGCACGTGCCGCAGCAGCTCTTCCGCGCCACGCCCATCGAGCGCCTGCCGCCGAACTGGATCCTCATGAACCTGCAGCCCATGGAGTGCCTGCGCATGGAGCTGCAGGTCAAGGAGCCGGGCCTGGAGCTGCGCGCCGAGACCACGCGCCTGGACGCGAGCTACTGCGGCGTCGGGCAGTACGACCTCGACGCCTACGAGCTGCTGCTGCTCGACGTCATCGCCGGCGACCAGTCGCTGTTCCTGCGCTACGACGAGGTGGCCTGGGCGTGGCGTGTGGTGGACCCGGTGCTGCGCGTGTGGGCCTCGGAGCGCGAGTACGTGCACACCTACCCGGCGGGGAGCTGGGGGCCGCCGGAGGCGGGGCGGCTGTTCGAGCGCGAGGACCAGGACTGGCGCGATACGCTGTGAGACGGGTGACGGGAGACGGGTGACGGGAGACGGGAAAGAAACGGCTGCGCCCGAAGGGCGCACCAACCCTCGTCTCCCGCCTCCCGTCTCCCGACTCTCCCCCCCGCAGGGGGTAGAAGCCGCTCCCACACTGGGAGTTGACGGGAGACGGGTCACGGGAGACGGGTGACGGCCTACGGAAGGCTGGAGACCGCAGACTGAAGACCGAAGGCTGAAGACCGATGACCGACGACCGAACGACAGGCCTCCCGGACACGCCGGCGTGGCGGGCCCTCGCCGCGCACCACCGCGAGGTGCGAGGCCTGCACCTGCGCGAGCTCCTCGCGCGCGACCCGCAGCGCTTCGAGCGCTTCAGCCGGCGGGTGGGGGAGCTCCTGTTCGACTTCTCGCGCCACCGCATCACCGACGAAAGCCTCGAGCGGCTGCTCGCCCTCGCGCGCGAGGCCGACGTGGAGGGATGGCGCGCGCGGCTCTTCGCCGGCGAGCGCGTCAACTTCACCGAGGGGCGCGCGGCGCTCCACATGGCGCTGCGCAACCGCTCGGGCCGGCCGATGGCGGTGGACGGCGAGGACGTGATGCCGAAGGTGCGGGCGGTGCTCGCGCGCATGCGCGCCTTCGTCGAGGCCGTGCGCGGCGGCGCGTGGCGGGGCCACACCGGCAGGGCGATCACGGACGTGGTCAACATCGGCATCGGCGGCTCCGACCTTGGTCCTCGCATGGCCTGCGAGGCCCTGCGCCCCTACGGCGGCGGGGGGCCGCGGGTGCACTTCGTCGCCAACGTCGACGGCGCCGACCTCGCCGACACCCTCGCCGGGCTCGATCCCGAGCGCACGCTCTTCGTGGTCGCATCCAAGACCTTCTCCACGCTCGAGACGCTCGCCAACGCGCGCTCGGCGCGCGCCTGGCTGGTCGGGCGCCTCGGCGCCGAGGAGGCCGTAGCGCGCCACTTCGTCGCCGTCTCCACGCACCGCGAGCCGGTGGCCGCCTTCGGCATCGATCCCGAGCACATGTTCGGCTTCTGGGACTGGGTCGGAGGCCGCTACTCGATGTGGTCGGCGATCGGTCTGCCCATCGCGCTCCAGATCGGCTGGGAGCGCTTCGAGGAGCTGCTCGAGGGCGCCCACGAGGTGGACGAGCACTTCCGCACCGCCCGTCTCGCCGACAACGTGCCGGTGCTCATGGCGCTGCTCGGCGTCTGGTACGTCAACCTGTTCGGCGCCGCCACGCACGCGGTGCTGCCCTATGCCGAGCGCCTGCGGCGCCTGCCGGCCTACCTCCAGCAGCTCGAGATGGAGAGCAACGGCAAGCGCATCGACCGCGACGGGCGCGTGGTCGGCTGGCACACCGCGCCCGTGATCTGGGGCGAGCCCGGCACCAACGGCCAGCATGCCTTCTTCCAGCTCCTGCACCAGGGCACCGAGCTCGTGCCCTGCGACTTCATCCTCGCGGTCGAGGGCCACGAGCCCGAGCTGGCCCACCACCAGCGCATGCTGGTCGCGAACTGCATCGCCCAGGCCGAGGCCCTCATGCGCGGGCGCACCGAGGACGAGGCGCGGCGCGAGCTCGAGGCCGAGGGGCTCGCGGGCGAGGCGCTCGAGCGCCTGCTGCCGCACCGCGTCTTCCCGGGCAACCGCCCGTCGAGCCTGATCGTGGTGCCGAAGCTCACGCCGCGGGCGCTCGGCATGATCGTCGCCCTCTACGAGCACAAGGTCTTCGTCCAGAGCGTGATCTGGCGCATCAACGCCTTCGACCAGTGGGGGGTGGAGCTGGGCAAGCGCCTCGCCGGGACGGTGCTCGCCGAGCTCGAGGCCGGCGCCCCGGGCGAGGGGCACGACCCGGCCACACGCGCGCTCATCGAGCACTGCCTGCGGCTCGCGGGGCGGCGATGAGGCGGCTCCCCCTGATCGCCGCCGCGGGCGTGCTCGCGCTCGCCGGCTGCCGCGCGGGCGGCGACGCGCCGCCCGGGGCGCTCGTGGTGCCGGGCACCGTGGACGCCTACGAGGCCGAGCTCGGCTTCGAGGTCGGCGGGCGCATCGTGGAGCTCGCCGCGGAGGAGGGCGCGACGGTGGAGGCCGGGGCGCTGCTCGCGCGCCTCGACGAGGCCGACCTCGCGCTCGCGGCCGCCCGCGCGCGCGCCGAGGCACGCGCGGCGGCCGCGGCCCACGCGGCGCTCGCCGCCGGCAGCCGCCCGCAGGAGATCCGCGCCGCGCGTGCCGCGGTGCGCGAGGCCGCCGCGCGGCTGCGCTTCGCGCGCGCCGAGCTGCGCCGCACCGAGTCGCTGGTGGCGCGCGAGCTCGCCTCGCCCGACGATCTCGACCGCGCGCGGCGGCGAGCGCTGCCTCGGCCACCTCGGCCGCGAGGCGCTCGCACTGCGCGAGCGCGCGCTGGCGAAGGCGCGCCTGCTGAGCCCCTTCGCCGGCACCGTCACCGCGCGGCTCGCGGAGGTGGGCGAGGTCGTCGCCCCCGGGCGGCCGGTGCTGCGCCTGGCGCGCACCGATCCGGTGTGGGTGCGCGCCTACCTGGAGGCGCCGGAGCTCGCCCGCGTGCGCCTCGGCCAGCGGGTGGAGGTCCGCGCGCCGGGGCTCTCCGCGCCGCTCGCCGGGCGGCTCGCCTTCGTCTCCCCGCGCGCCGAGTTCACGCCCAAGACGGTGGAGACGCGCGAGGTGCGCGCCGAGCTCGTCTACCGGATCCGCGTCGACGTCCCCAACCCCGGCGGCGCGCTGAAGATCGGCCAGCCGGTGGAGCTGCGCTTCGCGGGCGTGGGGGGGTGAGCGCGGCGGTCCTCGCACGCGGCCTGGCCGCGGGCTACGGCGGCCGGGCGGTGGTCCGGGACCTGGCGCTGGAGGTGGCGCCGGGCGAGATCTTCGGCCTCGCGGGGCCGGACGGCGCGGGCAAGAGCACGCTGCTGCGCGTGCTGGTGGGCGAGCTCCCGCCGCTGGCGGGCGAGGTGCGCGTCCTCGGCGCGCGGCCCGGCAGCCCCGCGCTGCGGCGCGCCGTGGCCTACATGCCGGCGGGCTACGGCCTCTACCCGGACCTCACGGTGGCGGAGAACCTCGACTTCTTCGCCACGCTGCACGGGCTCGGCGGCGCCGGGCGCCGCGCCCGCCGCGCGGCCCTGCTCGCGCGCGTCGGCCTCGCCGGCGTCGAGGGCCGCCGCGCCGGCGCGCTTTCGGGCGGCATGCTGCAGAAGCTCGCCCTCGCCTGCGCGCTCGTGGGGGCGCCGCGCCTGCTGGTGCTCGACGAGCCGACCATGGGCGTGGACCCGCTCTCGCGGCGCGCCTTCTGGGCCCTGCTCGAGTCGGTGCGCGGCGAGGGGGCGACGGTGGTGGTCGCGACCGCGAGCCTGGAGGAGGCCGAGCGCTGCGACCGCGTGGGGCTGATGCGCGAGGGCCGCCTGGAAGCAGCCGGCAGCCCGGCGGAGCTCGCGCGCGTGCCGGGCGTGCGCCTGCTGCGCGTGCGCGCCCGCGCCCCGCGCGCGGCCGCGGGGCTCCTGGCGGGGATCGCGGGCGTGCGCGCGGTCTTTCCGGTGGGCGCGCGCCTGGCGGTGTGGGCCGACGAGGGCCTCGCGCCCGAGGCTCTGCGCGCGGCGCTGGCGGCGCGCGGAGAGACGGCCGAGGTCGAGCCGGCGCGCCCCGGCCTGCACGAGGCCATGCTGTGGCGGCTCGCGGCGGAGGGCGCCGGCGATGGGCCTTGAGGCGCGCTCCGGCACGGCACCCCTTCTCGTCGCGCGCGGGCTGGTGCGGCGCTTCGGGTCCTTCACGGCGGTGGCCGGCGTCGACCTGGAGCTCGCCGCCGGCGAGGTCTTCGGCCTGCTGGGCGCCAACGGCGCGGGCAAGACCACGACCATCCGCATGCTGTGCGGCACGCTCGCGCCCACGGCGGGCAGCATCGTCCTCGACGGCATCGACGTGGTGCGCCGCCCGCGCGCCGCCCGCGCGCGTCTCGGCTACGCCGCGCAGCGCTTCAGCCTCTACGGCGACCTCACCGTGGGCGAGAACCTCGGCCTCTACGCCGGCCTCTACGGGCTGCGCGGGGCCGCGCGCCGCGCCCGCGTGCGCTGGGCGCTCGAGGCGCTGGGTCTCGCGCCGTGGGCCGGCACGCCCGCCGCGCGCCTGCCCCCGGGCCACCGCCGGCGCCTGGCGCTCGCCGCCGCCGTCCTGCACCGCCCGCGCGTGCTCTTCCTCGACGAGCCCACCTCGGGCGTGGATCCGCTGGCGCGCCAGCGGCTCTGGGAGCTGCTCTACCGCCTGGCCGGCGAGGGCGCGGCCATCCTCGTCACCACCCACCACATGGAGGAGGCGCTCTTCTGCGACCGCCTCGCCCTCATGCACGAGGGGCGCGTGATCGCCGCGGGCGCCCCCGACGACCTGCGCGCGCGCGTGCCCGCGGGCACCGTGCTCGAGCTCGAGGGTGCCGGCGACGGCGGCGTGCGCGCGCGGCTCGCCGCCCGCCCCGAGGTGGCGGAGGTGGTGCCGCGCGCGGGCCGCCTGCGCGTGCGGCTGCGCCCGGGCGCCGACCCCGCCGCCGCGCGCGCGGCGCTCGCGCCGCTGGTGGCCCCGGCACGCCTCGTGCCCGCCGAGCCCGACTTCGAGGACGTGTTCGTGGCGCTGCTCGCCGCGCGCGGGGAGGCGGCGGCATGAGGCCGGCCGCGGTCGCCGCCGTCGCCCTCAAGGAGTGGCGGCACCTGCGCCGCGACCCCACCAGCCTGGCGCTGCTGTTCCTGATGCCGGCGATGCTGCTCGCGCTGTTCGGCTACGCCATCCGCCTCGACATCCGCGAGGCCCCGCTCGGCGTGCTCGTGGAGTCACCGGACGGCGCCGCCCGCGCCCTCGTGGCGGACTTCGACGCGAGCGCCGCCTTCCGCGTCGCGCGCCACTACCGCTCGCGCGCCGCCCTGGGCGCGGCGCTGGCGCGCGGCGAGGTGTGGGCGGGGCTCGTGGTGCCGGCCGGCTACGCGCGCGCGCTCGTGCGCGGACGCGCGCGCGTGCAGCTCCTGCTCGACGGCACGGACGCCAACACCGCGCGCCTGCTGCGCAACTACGCCGAGCTCGTCGTGCAGCGCCACGCCGAGGCGCGCGGCGTGGCGCCGCCGCTCGCCCTCGCCGACCGGCTGTGGTTCAACCAGGCGCGCGAGAGCCGCTACGCCATCGTCCCCGGCGTCATCACCCTGGTGATGGCCGTGGTGGGCACCCTCATGACGGCGCTCGCCATCACGCGCGAGCGCGAGCAGGGGAGCCTCGCGCTGCTGCGCGCGAGCCCGCTGCGGCGCGGCGAGCTGCTCGCGGGCAAGCTCGTGCCCTACTTCGTCATCGGCATCGCCGACGTCGCCCTCGCCGCCGCCGCCGCGGTGTGGGTCTTCGACGTGCCCCTGCGCGGCTCGCCGGCGGCGCTCATGGCCGTCTCCGCGCTCTTCCTGCTGGTGGTGATGCTCCAGGGCACGCTCATCTCGCTCCAGGCCCCGAACCAGGTGATGGCCTCGCAGATGGCCACGGTCACGAGCTTCCTCCCCGCCTTCCTGCTCTCGGGCTTCATCTTCGCCATCGAGAACATGCCCGCCGCCATCCGGGCGCTGACCTACGTGGTGCCGGCGCGCTACCACGTCGCGCTGAGCAAGGCGATCTTCCTCAAGGGCGCGGGCCCGCTGCTGCTGTGGGCGGACGTGGTCGCGCTCGGCGCGGTGGCCGCCGCCTTCGGCGTCGCCGTGTGGCGCAGGGCCGCGCGCCTGGGGCTGCTGCCGTGAGCGCCGCGCTCGCGCGGCTCGCCGCCCTGCTCGCCAAGGAGGCGCGCCAGCTCCTGCGCGACCCGCGCATGCGCTTTTTCCTCGTGGTGCCGCCGCTGTTCCAGCTCGTCGTCTTCGGCTACGCCGCCACCTTCGAGGTGCGCCACGCCGAGGTGGGCGTCGTGGACCTCGCCCGCAGCGAGGGCTCGCGGGCGCTGGTGGCGGCGCTCGGCGCCGGCGGCCGCTTCCGCCTGCACGTCTACCGTGGCCGCGCCGAGGCCGCAGGCGCGCTGGTGCGGGGCGAGGTGCGCGCCGTGGTGGTGTTCCCGCACGACTTCGCGCGCCGTCCGCGCGTGCAGGTGCTCGCCGACGGCTCCGACTCCAACAGCGCGCTGCTGGTGCTGGGACAGGCGGGACGCCTGCTGCGCACGGCCTGGGCCGCGCGCGCCGGGGCGGCGCCGCCGCTCGCGGTCGAGGAGCGCCCGTGGTTCAACCAGGCGCTCGAGGACCGCTGGTTCTTCGTCCCGGGGGTGATCGCCAACGTGGTGCTGATCACGGTGCTGGTGCTGACGGCCATGGCGGTGGTGCGCGAGCGCGAGGGCGGCACGCTCGAGCAGCTCCTCGTCGCCCCCGTGGGCCGCCTGGAGCTTGTGCTCGGCAAGCTCCTGCCCGTCGCGGCCGTCGGTCTCGCCGACGTCGCCCTCATCGTCGCCGTGGGCGTGGGGCTGTTCGGCATCCCCTTCCGCGGCGAGCCGCTGGAGCTCCTCGCGGGCACGCTCCTTTTCCTCCTCTCGGCGCAGGGGCTCGGGCTGCTGGTCTCGACCTGGTCCGCCACGCAGCGCCAGGCGCTGCTGCTGTCCTTCCTCGTGATCATGCCGCTGGTGGTGCTCTCGGGCTTCGCCTTCCCGATCGAGAACATGCCCGGGCCCGCGCAGGCCCTGACCTGGGCCAACCCGCTGCGCTACTACCTGGTGGTCGTGCGCGGGGCCTTCCTCAAGGGCACGGGGCTCGCCGACCACCCCTTCGAGCTCGGCATGATGGCGGCGCTCGGCGCCGCCGCGGTGGCGGCGAGCCTGGCGCGTCTGCGCTGAGAGGAAGGGCTCAGGGGGCGGCGGTGCGGTGGCGGGCGAGCGCCCAGGCGACGTGCTCGCGCACCAGCGCCGAGGGGTGGCCGGCGCGCGCGCGCAGCGCCGCCACGACCTCGGGTGCCGTCGGGGCGTTGCCCAGCGCCACCGCGAGGTTGCGCAGCCAGCGCTCGTGGCCGATGCGGCGGATGGGGCTGCCGGCGGTGCGCTCGAGGAAGGTCGCCTCGTCCCAGGCGAAGAGCTCCACCAGGCGCGGGGCGTCGAGCCCGTGGCGCGGCAGGAAGCCCGGCTCGGACGTGACCGGCGCGAAGCGGTTCCAGGGGCAGGCGAGCTGGCAGTCGTCGCAGCCGTAGATCCGGTTGCCGAGCAGCGGGCGCAGCGGCTCCGGGATGGGTCCCGGGTGCTCGATCGTGAGGTAGGAGATGCAGCGGCGCGCGTCGAGGCGGTAGGGCGCGACGATGGCGCCGGTGGGGCAGGCGTCCATGCAGGCGCTGCAGGTCCCGCAGTGGTCGCGGCCGGGCGCGTCCACGGGGAGGGGGAGGTCCACGTAGAGCTCGCCGAGGAAGAACCACGAGCCCGCGCGCGGGTGGACGAGGTTGGTGTGGCGCCCGATCCAGCCGAGCCCGGCGTCGCGCGCGAGCGGCTTCTCGAGCACCGGCGCGCTGTCGGAGAAGACCCGGTGGCCGAAGGGGCCGACCGCGGCGGCGATGCGCTCGGCGAGGCGCTGCAGCCTGCGGCGCACGAGCTTGTGGTAGTCGCGGCCGAGGGCGTAGCGCGAGACGTAGCCGAGGCGCGGGTCGGCGAGCACGCGCCGGGCATCGGCGGCGTGGGGGCCCGGCCAGTAGTCCATCGCCACCGAGATCACCCGCACCGTCCCCGGCACGAGCTCGGCCGGGCGGCTGCGCCGCGTGCCGTGGCGCGCCATCCACTCCATCTCGCCGTGGCGGCCCTCGGCGAGCCATTCCAGCAGCCGGCGCTCGTCCTCGGCGAGGTCCACGCCGGCGATGCCGACGCGTGCGAAGCCGAGCGCGCGCGCCCAGCGCCGGAGATCGGCGGCGAGCCGTGCGAGCGCGGCGGGATCGCGCCGGAGGTCCTTCGCGGCCTGCCGGGTGCCCATGCACGCCAGTATAGGGCCGCGGGCGCGCGGCCCGGCGGTGGGCTTCGCGTACAATCGCCCCATGCGCCGCGAGATCCGCGCCCTCCACACCGCCGCGCAGGTGCGCGAGCTCGACCGCCTCGCCGTCGCCGAGGCCGGCATCGCGGGCTACGAGCTCATGTGCCGGGCCGGGCGCGCCGCCTTCGAGGCGCTGCGCGAGGCCTGGCCGCGGGCGCGGCGCGTCGTCGTGCTGTGCGGGGCGGGCAACAACGCGGGCGACGGCTACGTCGTCGCCCGGCTCGCGCGCGAGCACGGCCTCGAGGCCGAGGTGCTGTGGCTCCGGGACCCCGCGGGGCTCGAGGGGGACGCGGCCACGGCCGCGCGCGACTGGCACGCGGCGGGCGGCCGCAGCCGCCCCTTCGACGCCGGGGCGCTGGCGGGCGCCGACGTCGTCGTCGACGCCCTCCTCGGCACCGGGCTCGACCGGCCGCTGGAGGGCGCCTGGGCCGCCGCCGTCGAGGCGCTCGCCACCGCCACGGCGCCGGTGCTCGCGCTCGACCTCCCTTCGGGCCTGCACGCCGACACCGGCGCCGTCCTCGGCGTCGCCGTGCGGGCCGACCTCACCGTCACCTTCGTCGGCGCCAAGCAGGGGCTGCTCACGGGCGAGGCGCCGGACCACGTCGGGCGGCTCCTCTACGACGACCTCGACGTGCCGGAGGCGGTGCTCGCGCGGGTCCCGCCGTCTGCGCTGCGGGTCACGCAGGCGGACGTGCGCGAGGTGCTGCCGCCGCGGCCGCGCACCGCGCACAAGGGCCGCTTCGGCCACGTGCTGATCGTGGGCGGCAACACGGGCATGGCGGGGGCGGCGCGGCTCGCGGGCGAGGGCGCCCTGCGCGCGGG
>WGBS01000189.1 GCA_015494165.1 Gammaproteobacteria bacterium
GTCGCCGGCCCGCGCGAGAGCCAGCGGCCGGGGATCGGCGCGCGGGCGCGGCGCTGGCTCGAGGCGGCGCTCGCGCCGCTCGCGCCGGGGCGCGTGGCACAATAGCGGCGCGGCCGGAGTGGCGGAACTGGTAGACGCGCGTGACTTAGGATCACGTGCCTTCGGGCGTGGGAGTTCGAGTCTCCCCTCCGGCACCATCCGGCACCGGCGGCATTCGGTCCCGCGCGATGCCCTTCGCCTACTACGAGCGCCTCAGCCCGGAGCGCAAGCGCATCTACCGCGCGAGCGACGCCGTGGGCGAGATCGCGCTGCCGCGCCCCGGGGAGCTCCGCCCGCTGGCCGCCGCTCTCGAGCGCGCCCTGGCCGCGGGCGAGCGCGCCGCGGTGGAGCGGGCCGTGCAGCGCCTCGCCAACGGCATCTGCGACCAGCTCGGCGTGCGCCGCGCGGCCGTGACCGTGCTGGAGCGCAGGCCCCACGCGCACTGGGGCGAGCTCCACGGGCTCTACGAGCCGGCGCGCCCGCCGCGGCACCCGCGCGTCACCCTCTGGATGCGCACCGCGAAGCGCCGCCGGGTGGTGGCCTTCCGCACCTTCCTGCGCACGCTGCTGCACGAGCTGGTTCATCACCTGGACTACACGCTGCTGCGCCTGCCGGACTCCCTCCACACCGAGGGCTTCTACCGCCGCGAGTCGAGCCTCTTCCGCCAGCTCGCCGGCAGCGTCTCGAGGGAGTGACGGGAGACGGGTGACAGGAGGCGGGTGACGGGAGACGAGTGGCGATGCATGCCGCGCGTAGCCGTTTTGGCTTCCGCTCTTCCCGCCTCTTGCGTCCCGCCTCCCGCCTCTGGGCTATGCCACCGGTCTGCCGCCGGCGCGGTTTCATGCGACGAGGCGACGCCGCGGACGCGGGGCCGCGGAGCGGCCAGGTGCGGGGAGCGGCGTCGGTCGCCGAGTTCCAGAGCGTCGGCGCATCGAACGCGGTTCCCGATCTGTGGCCGATGCTCTATTTCTACGAAACGAGGCGACGCCGCACGAGGGCGGTGGCGGCGTACCAGCCGGCGGCGGCGTAGGCGACGAGGACGGCCAGATGCAGCAGGGGCTGCTCGGGCGGCAGGCCGGCGACGAGCGGACGCACCAGTGCCACCGCGTGCGTCAGCGGCAGCACCTGGACGATGGCCTGGAGCGCGGCCGGCAGGGCGTCCACGGGATAAAAGACGCCGCAGACGAGCAGCATGGGCGTGAGCACGAGGGTGAAGTAGTACTCGAAGAAGTCGTAGTTGGGCGCGAGCGCGCTCATGACGACGGCGGGGCCCGCGAAGCACAGGCCGATGAGGAAGAAGGCGGGGACGGCGAGCAGCGCCTGCCAGCCCGAGACCGCACCGAGCAGGGCCGCCACCGCGAGGATGGCGCTCGAGCTGATCAGGCTCTTGGTCGCGCACCACAGCAGCTCGCCGGCGACGATGTCGTCCACCGTGAGCGGCGTGGCGAGCAGCGCCTCGTAGGTGCGCTGCGGCACCATGCGCGTGTAGACCGAGTACATGCCCTCGAAGGAGGCGGTGGTCATGGCGGAGGAGGCGACGATGCCCGAGGCGAGGAAGGTGAGGTAGGGCAGTCCCGCCATCTCGCCGATGAAGAAGCCGAGCCCGTAGCCGAGGCCGAGCAGGTAGAGGACGGGCTCGCCGAAGTTCATCGCCAGCGCCGCCCCCATGAGCTTGCGCCAGACGAGCACGTTGCGCCGCCAGACGGTCAGCGCCCGGGCGTGCGGCCGTGGCGGCGGAGGCGGGCGCCTCATTCGCGCAGCTCCCTCCCGGTCAGCCGCAGGAAGACGTCCTCGAGGTTGGCGGGGCGGTGCAGGAAGGTGAGGTCGCCGCGTCCCTCGAGGGCGGCGAGCAGGGGGCGGGCGTCGTGCGTGTAGCAGTAGCGCACGTCCCCCACGGTCTCGATGCGGCAGGCGCCGGTGCCGGGCAGGGCCGGCACCGCCTCGCCGCGCGCGGCGCGGATTTCGACCACCTCGGGCTCGACGTGGCGCGCGACGAGCTCGGCGGGCGTGCCCTGCTCGAGCACGCGTCCGCGGTCCATGATCACCACGCGGTCGCACAGCCGCTCGGCCTCCTCCATGTAGTGGGTGGTGAGGAGGAGGGTGCGTCCCTCGGCGACCAGCGCCCGCAGGCGCGCCCACAGGTGGTGGCGGACCTGGGGGTCGAGGCCCGTGGTGGGCTCGTCGAGCACCACGAGCTCCGGGTCGTTGACCAGCGCGCGCGCCACGGCCAGCCGCCGGCGCATGCCGCCCGAGAGCGACTGCACGCGCGCCTGCGCGCGCCCGGCGAGCTCGGCGAAGTCCAGGAGCGCGCGGATGCGGCGCTCGACGGCGGGCCCGTGCAGGCCGAAGTAGCGGGCGTAGACGCGCAGGTTCTCCTCGACCGTGAAATCGGGGTCGAGGGTGTCGCCCTGGGGCACCACCCCCATGCGCGCCCGGGCGCGCTCGGCGCGCTCCGGCACGGGCTCGCCCAGCACGCGCAGGCTTCCCGCGTCCGGGCGCGCCATGCCGAGGATGAGGCGCAGCGTCGTGGTCTTGCCGGCGCCGTTGGGGCCGAGCAGCCCGAGGCAGCCGCCTGCGGGCACAGACAGGTCCACGCCGTCGACGGCCGCCTGTCCGCCGAAGCGCTTGACCAGCTCCCTGGCCTCGACGACGTAGCCGGACCTCTCCACCGCTCGCGCTCCCGACAGCACACCCGCGTTCCCGGAGGAGCGCATATAATGCCTGCACCTCGATGGCCCGGGGAAAGACCATGCGTCCGCGCTGCCTGCTCGCCGCGCTGCTGCTCGTGCTGCCGGGGCTCGTGCTCGCCGGCACGCGCGTCGCGCTCGAGACCGACCTCGGCCGCATCGTGATCGAGCTCGACGCCGAGCGGGCGCCGCGCACGGTGGAGAACTTCCTGCGCTACGTGCGCGAGGGCTTCTACGACGGGACGGTCTTTCACCGCGTGGTGCCGGGGTTCGTGATCCAGGGCGGCGGCTACACCGCGCGCCTCGAGCGCAAGCCCACGCATCCGCCCATCCCCAACGAGTCCGACAACGGCCTCAGCAACCGCCGCGGCACCGTGGCCATGGCGCGCACGCGCGATCCGGACTCGGCTACGAGCCAGTTCTTCATCAACCTCGCCGACAACACCTTCCTCGACCACCGCCCGCCGATGGCGCGTCCTTCGGGCTATACGGTCTTCGGCCGGGTGGTCGAGGGCATGGACGTGGTCGACGCCATCGCCCGGCGTCCCACCGGGCCGGCAGGGCCCTTCCCGCGTGATGTGCCGCGCCCGCCGGTCGTGATCCGCGCGGCACGCGTGCTCGGCGGGCAGGCGGCGCGCTGACGGGCAGCGCCTCCGTGGCCGGCCTGCGGGTCCTCGTCTTCGACCTCGACGAGACGTTGTGGCCGCTGCAGCCGACGCTCGACCGCGCCGAGGCGGCGCTGCACCGCTGGCTGTCCGAACGCGCCCCGCGAATCGCCCGTCACCTGGGCGTGGATGCGCTGCGCGTACACCGCCGGCGCGTGGCGGCCGAGCGGCCGGCGCTCGCGCACGACGTGACGGCGCTGCGGCGCGAGCACCTGCGGCGGCTGCTCGCGGAGTGGGGCTATCCGCCGGGTCTCGCCGAGGAGGCGCTGGAGGCCTTCCGCGCCGCCCGCGACCGCGTCGAGCCCTACGGCGACGTGCCGGCCGCGCTGGGCGCGCTCAGCGTGCGCTACCGCCTCGTGGCGGCGAGCAACGGCAACGCGCGCCTCGCGCGCACGCCGCTCGCGCCCTACCTGGACGCGGGCTTCGACGCCGCCGCGCTCGGGGTGGCCAAGCCGGACCCGCGCTTCTTCCGCGAGATCGCGCGCCGCCTGGGCGAGCCCCCGGGCGCGCTCATGCACGTCGGCGACGACCCCGAGCGCGACGTCGAGGCGGCGCGGCGGGCGGGACTGCGCGCCGCCTGGGTCAACCGCAGGGGGCTGCCGTGGCCGCGGGCGCTGCCCGCCCCGGCGCTGGTGGCGCCGGACCTCGAGGCCCTGTGCGACCGGCTGCTCGCCTGAGCGCGGCCGCCGCTGCACCTGTCTAGCCATTGCTGCGACCCAGCGGCACGCGCGCGCGCACGCGGAAGACGTCCTCGGGCGTGCCGCGCGGCCCGCGCGTGAGGTAGTGCACCGCCTCCACCCGGAAGCTCGCCGGCGTCCAGGTGCGTCGCAGCTCCTCCAGCAGCCGCGCGAGCGCCCTGTGGCCGTGCGCCTGGCCGACCGAGAGGTGCGGCGTGTAGCCTCCGGGCACGCGGTCGAGATCGTCGCACTGCGGCACCGCCTCGCGCAGCGCCCGGTGCAGCGCCACGACCACCTCGGCCGGCTCCGGCGCCAGCCACAGGGTGTAGTGGCGCGGGCGGTGCTCGAACCAGCGCGGGCCCGCGAGCGTCAGCTCGAACGGTGCCTGGCGCAGGCACACGGCCCGTATGCGTCCCTGCGCCTGCGCCCATGCCGCGGGCGCCAGGAAGGGATAGAGCAGGTTGATGTGCGGCGGCCAGCGCCGGTGCTGCCGGTCGTGCCGCCGGCGGAAGGCCTGGATCGGCGGCCACAGGGCCTCGGGCGGCAGCACGACCAGCGCCGCACGGTGGGTCTTCGCCCCGGTGCTCGTGTCCATGGCGCCTCCTCCACCGCGCCTTTCCGGGCACGGGACCGGGCGCGGGGGCTCCCGCGCGCCCGTGGGTCGGCCGCCGGGGCATGGCGGTTCGCCGCGGCCCTGCGGCCCGTGCCGCCTCCCCCTATAATGGCCCACGGGCGCCGCACGCGCCTGGGGGGAGGCCATGAGCGAGCTGCCCTACGTGCTCCA
>WGBS01000190.1 GCA_015494165.1 Gammaproteobacteria bacterium
GGGCTAGGGCGGGCCTCGGCGGCCGGGCCACGCGCGGGCCGTGCGAGGCGCTCGGGCGCCGGGGTCGCGCGCTCGCGCGCGAGCTCGGCCCGTGGCGCGCGCGGGCCCGGCGTCTCGAGCGGCACCTGCCGTGGTGGCGCCTCGGGGCGCACGCGCTCGCGCACGTTGCCGGCCCCCTCCTGGCTCGCCGCCGCGAGGTAGTCGGCGTCCTCGGGCGCGCGCTCGCTCGGGCGCTGCACCAGGGTCACGTCGAGCGTGGGCAGCGGCGGCTCGCGCTCGGTCTCGAAGGGCGAGAAGCCGACCCCGAGGATGACGATGGCGTGCAGCGCCGCGGCGAGGGTGAGCGTGAGGGCCAGCCGGTCGCGCGCCGGCGGCATGGGCGGCGGCAGCGCCGCCGTCGGATGGCTCGGGCTCATGCCTGCTCCGTGGCCTCCTCCTGCGCCAGGATGCGCCAGGCGATTATACCGCTCAGGGTGCCGAAGGCCGCGGCCGCGGTCATGAGCGGCGCGGCCAGGAGCGCGACCGCGGGATGCGGCACGAACAGCGCCCAGGCCACGAGGAGCTGCCCGCCCATGTGCGCCATCGCCGCGACCAGCCCCAGCCCCAGGGGGCTGAAGCCGCGCCCGGGGCAGCGGGCGGCGAGGCCGAGGGCGCCGAGGGCAGCGGCCGCGCCGCCCGCGCTCAGCAGGAAGGTGGGCGAGAGGAAGGTGCCGAGGACGAGGCCGCTCACCAGCACCCGCAGCGCCGCCACCCAGGCCGCGGTGCGCCAGCCGAAGCGCACCAGCGCGAGCAGCGTGACGACGTTGGCGAGCCCCGGCTTCATGCCCGGCACGGGGCTCGGCAGTGCCGCCTCGAGCACGTGCAGGGCGACGGCGAGCGCGGCGAGCGCCGCCACGCGCAGGTCCTCGCGCTCCGGCCGCAGCAGCGCGGACTGCGGCGGCACCCTCCCTTGCGCGGCCGGAGGCTTCACCGTTGGGCGCGCCTCCCCATCCGGGTCATCAGAAGTTGATGGCGTCGTACTCGCCGTCGGGGCCCGTGAGCGTGACGACGACGCCGTTGGGCAGGCAGGCGACGAGGTCCCCGGACGTGCGCGCCCAGCCCGAGCGCACGCAGACCTTGGCCCGGCATGGGGAGTCGACGAAGCGCACGGCGCCGTCGCGCACCTCGAGCACGCTCTCGCCGAGGGCGCCGGGCACGCGGTAGGTGCCGGCCCGGTCGAGCGGCAGCAGCCGCGTGCCGGCGGGGGTCTCCACGCGCGCGGTCACCACGGGGCCGCCGCCGCCCCAGGCGTGGAGGTGAAGCGCGGCGAGCAGGGCCGCGGCGGCGGCGAAGGCCAGGAGGTCGGCGGGCGTGGGCCGCAGCCTCATTCGCCTTCCCCTCGGGTGCGCGCCCCGGCGGCGGGCAGCTCCACCACCTCGAGCGGCGGGGCGGGGCGGGCGACGATGCGCAGGCGCCGCGCCATGTCGGGCGTGGCCTGGAGGCGGCCGCGCTCGTCGACCACGAGCACCTGCCGCAGGCCGAGGCGCGCGGCGAGCGCGGCCCAGCCGCGCGGGCCGGCGACAAAGAGCGCCGTGGCGTAGGCGTCGGCCTCGCTGCCGTCGTCGTGCACCACCGTCACCGAGACGAGCCCGCGTGCGGGGCGGCCCGTGCGCGGGTCGAGGATGTGGTGGTAGCGCCGGCCCTGCCACGTGAAGTAGCGCTCGTAGTCGCCGGAGGTGAAGACCGCCTCGCCGTCGACGGCATCCAGCGCGGCGAGGATGCCGCCGCCGCGCGGGGCGCGGATGCCGATGCGCCAGGGCCGCTCGCCGTGGCGGCCGAGCACGCGCAGGTCGCCGCCGGCGTTGACGAGCGCGTTCGCCACGCCCATGCGGCGCAGGCGCTCGCGCAACCCCACCGTGCGGCTCGACTTCGGCGCCTTCGCCAAGGGCCTGGCGGTGGACCGCGTGCTCGGCCGCCACGGCGAGCGGCCCTGGCGCATCGGCATCCGCGCCCCGCGCGGCGGCGGCATCCTCGCCGCGCTGGATGCCG
>WGBS01000191.1 GCA_015494165.1 Gammaproteobacteria bacterium
CCCCACCGCCCCCCACACCAGCGCCCGCGAGCCCGCGAGCAGCCCGGCGAGGCCGAGCGCGAGCCACAGCAGCGCCCGCGGCGTCGGCATGGCCGTCGGGATCTCGGCGGCGAACTCGGCGGCGAGCGGGTCGCGCCGGTCGCGCCGCGCGAGCAGCAGCACGGCGTAGAGCAGCAGCACGAGGCCCGCGAGCAGCACGGCGCCGTCGAGCCGTCCCAGGTGGCCGTCCGCCATGAGCCCGAGGGCGGCGAGCGTGACGGCCACGAGCACCGGCAGCTCGCGGCGCAGGGTCTCGGAGCGCACGCGCAGGGGCCGCACCAAGGCGGTCGCCCCGATGATGAGGGCGACGTTGGTGATGTTGGAGCCGAGCGCGTTGCCGATGCCGAGGCCCGGGTTGCCCTGCCAGGCGGCGAGGCCCGAGACCAGCATCTCCGGCGCCGAGGTGCCGAAGCCGACCACGGTGAGCCCGATCACCATCGGCGCCACGCCCAGGTTGCGGGCGAGCGCGGCGGCGCCCGTGACGAAGCGGTCGGCCCCCGCCACCAGGAGGACGAGCCCGCCCGCGACCGCGAGGAGGTGGCTCCAGCTCATGCGTCGGCGCTCCGTCGGCCGCGCCCCGTGCGCGGCGCGGCCATGATACACGCCGCTTCGGGGTGCCCCGGCGCGCGGCGCGTACAATGTGCCGCACCATGGGCGTGCACGGGGCAGCCGGAGCGGCGGACGAGGGCCGGGGTAGCGGCGTGCGGCGGGCGCTTCCGCGCGTGGTGGTGGGGGCGGTCGGCTGGGAGCACCGCCCCTGGAAGGGCGAGCTCTATCCGGCGGACCTGCCGCCGGAGTGGCGGCTCGCCTGCTACGCCAACGAGTTCGAGGCGCTGTGGGTGCCGCCGGCCGCCTGGGGGGCGCGGCCCGCGGCGCGAGCGGAAGGCTGGGCCGGCGACCTCCCGGACGGCTTCGACCTGGTGGCGGAGCTGCCGGAAGCGGCGCTCGTGGCCGGCACGGCGATCGAGCGGCGGGCCTGGTGGCGCGCGCTCGAGGCGCTCGCGCCGTGGCTGCGGGCGGTGGTGGCGCCGCGCCCCCGGGACACGGCGGAGGAGGCCGCGCGTGTGCGGCTCGCGCGGCGGTGGCCGGTGCGCCACCTCGCGCCCGTGGGGGAGAGCGCTGCGCCGGGCGACGTGTGGCGGCCCGGAGCCGCCGTACCCGGAGGCGCCACCGTCGGCCTCGTGCCGCTCGAGACCCGCGAGGCCGCGCCGCGGACGCTTCGTGCGCTGGTCGAGGCCTTTCTCGCCCAGGCCCCGCCGGTGGCGGAGACGCATCTCTTCTTCGACGCGCCGGGCGGGGTGGCGGTGGAGACGCTCGAGGCGGCCGAGACCATCTGCCGGCTGCTCGGCGCGGGTGCTGCGGTTGACCCCCTGCCGGCGGGCACCGACACTGGTCCCTTCCGCAGGGAAGCCGAGCCGTGAGCGAGCGCGCCGACAAGACCGCCGGATCCGACGACGAGGTGCTGGTGCGCATCCGCGGCCTGCGCTTCCGCCGCGGCGAGCGCGTGATCTTCGACGGCGTCGACATGGACATCCGCCGCGGCCACGTGACGGCGGTCATGGGCCCGAGCGGCACGGGCAAGACCACGCTGCTGCGCCTCATCGGCGGCCAGCTCCGGCCCGAGGCCGGCACCGTCGAGGTCGACGGCCAGGACGTGCACCGCCTGGGGCGGCGCGCCCTCTACGCCCTGCGCCGGCGCATGGGGATGCTGTTCCAGAGCGGGGCGCTGCTCACCGATCTCGACGTCTTCGAGAACGTCGCCTTCCCGCTGCGCGAGCACACGCGCCTGCCCGAGCCCATGATCCGCGACCTGGTGCTGATGAAGCTCGAGGCGGTGGGCCTGCGCGGCGCGCGCCGGCTGATGCCGGCCGAGCTCTCGGGCGGCATGGCGCGGCGCGTGGCGCTCGCGCGCGCCATCGCCCTCGACCCGATGATGGTCATGTACGACGAGCCCTTCACGGGGCAGGACCCCATCTCCATGGGCGTGCTGCTGCAGCTCATCCGGCTGCTCAACGACGCCCTGGGGCTGACCAGCATCGTCGTCTCCCACGACGTGCAGGAGACGGCGGCCATCGCCGACTACATCTACGTGCTGGCGGGCGGGCGCGTGATCGAGCACGGCACGCCGGAGGCGCTGGCGCGCTCGCCCTCGCCCTGGGTGCAGCAGTTCATGAACGGCCTGCCGGACGGCCCCGTCCCCTTCCACTACCCCGCCCCCGACTACGCCGAGGACCTGCTGGAGGGAGCGCCGTGAGCACGGGGGCGCGGAGCGCCCAGTTGCGGCGAATCGGCGCGAGCCCTCAGGCGGGATCGCGCAAGGTGCGGGCTGCGGC
>WGBS01000192.1 GCA_015494165.1 Gammaproteobacteria bacterium
AGGAAGTCGAGCTGGGCGAGGGCGAGGCGCAGGCGGCCCGATCGCTTGGCGGCGGTCACGGGCGCGCCCCCGCTCAGACGAAGAACTCGAGCATGCGCGCGCCGATCTCGGCCGGCGAGCGCACGGTGGCCACGCCCGCCGCCTCGAGGGCGGCGTACTTGGCCTTGGCCGTGCCGCGCCCGCCGCTCACGATGGCGCCCGCGTGCCCCATGCGCTTGCCCGGCGGGGCGGTGACGCCGGCGATGTAGGCGACGACGGGCTTGCGCACGTGGGCGCGGATGTACTCGGCGGCCTCCTCCTCCTCGGTGCCGCCGATCTCGCCCACGAGGATGATCCCCTTGGTCTGGCGGTCGGCCTCGAACAGCTCCAGGCAGTCCACGAAGCCGAGGCCGTGGACGGGGTCGCCGCCGATGCCGACGCAGGTGCTCTGGCCGAGGCCCGCGCGCGTCGTCTGATGCACGGCCTCGTAGGTGAGCGTGCCCGAGCGCGAGACGATGCCGATGGAGCCGCGCTGGTGGATGGCGCCCGGCATGATGCCGATCTTGCACTCGCCCGGCGTGATGATGCCGGGGCAGTTGGGCCCGATGAGGCGCACGTCGCTGCCGGCGAGCTCGGCCTTGACGCGCACCATGTCGAGCACCGGGATGCCCTCGGTGATACAGACGATGACGCGGATGCCGGCGTCGGCCGCCTCGAGGATGGCGTCCGCGGCGAAGGGCGCCGGGACGTAGATCATGGTGGCCTCGGCGCCGGTCTCGGCCACCGCCTCGTGCACGGTGTCGAAGACCGGAAGCCCGAGATGGGTCTGCCCGCCCTTGCCCGGGGTGACGCCGCCGACGAGCTGCGTGCCGTACTCGAGCGCCTGCTGCGAGTGGAAGGTCCCCTGCTTGCCCGTGAAGCCCTGGCAGATGACCTTGGTGCGCCGGTCGACGAGGATGCTCATGACGCCCTCCCGGTGCGCGCCGCGGCCACGGCCTTGCGCGCCGCCTCGGTGAGGTCGGCGGCGGCGATGATGTCCAGGCCGCTCCCGGCGAGCAGGGCGCGCCCGGCCTCGGCGTTGGTGCCCTCGAGGCGCACCACCACCGGCACGCGCACGTCCACCTGGCGCACCGCCTGGAGGATGCCCTCGGCGATGACGTCGCAGCGCACGATGCCGCCGAAGATGTTGACCAGGATGGCGCGCACCTTGCCGTCGGCCAGGATGAGCTTGAAGGCCTCGGCCACGCGCTCCGGCGTCGCCGTCCCGCCCACGTCGAGGAAGTTGGCCGGCTCGCCGCCCTGGAGCTTGATGAGGTCCATGGTAGCCATGGCAAGGCCCGCGCCGTTGACCATGCAGCCGATGTCGCCGTCGAGAGCGACGTAGCTCAGGCCGTGCGCGCGCGCCTCGCGCTCGCGCGGCTCCTCCTGCGTCTCGTCGCGCAGCGCGGCGAGGGCCTCCTGCCGCCACAGCGCGTTGTCGTCGATCACGAGCTTGGCATCGAGCGCGAGCAGCTCTCCGCGGGCCGTCACCACCAGGGGGTTGATCTCCACCAGCGAGGCGTCGCGCTCCGTGAAGAGCCGGTGCAGCGCCATGGCGATGGCCGTGAAAGCGCGTACCTGCGCGGGCTCGAGACCGAGCGCGAAGCCGAGGCGCCGCCCCTGGAAGGGCTGCAGCCCGGTGGCGCGTCCGGCGTGCACGGTGTGGATCGCCTCGGGCCGCTCGGCCGCCACCTGCTCGATGTCCATGCCGCCCGCATCGGAGGCGATGAAGGCGACACGCGCGCGCGCGCGGTCGATCAGGGCGCCGAGATAGAGCTCGCGCGCCACCTCGACGGGGCGCTCGACCAGCACGGAATGGACGGGCAGGCCGCCGGGGCCCGTCTGGGCGGTGACGAGGCGCGTGCCGAGCATCGCCGCCGCGGCCTCGGCGACCGCGTCCGGCGAGTCCGCCACGCGCACGCCGCCCGCCTTCCCGCGCCCGCCCGCATGCACCTGCGCCTTCACCACCCAGCGGCCGCCGCCGAGCGTCTCGGCGGCGAGCCGCGCCTCCTCGGCGCTCTTCGCCACGCGGCCCTCGGGAACGGGGATGCCGTAATCGCGGAAGAGCTGCTTGGCCTGGTGCTCGTGGAGCTTCATGGAGCGCCCCCTGTGCCGCGCCGCGGCCTATTGTGCCGGAAACTCTGATCAATCCGCTACGCGGATTGATCAGCGCTAAGGCGCTTCGCGCCCATTTCGATCTTTCCATGTATCGCCATGCACTTCCCTGTGCATGGGCCGTCCCGCAGCCGTCCCTGGCCGCGGGGAAGCCCTGAAGAAACCGCGTTTTTCAGGGCTTCCTGCCGGCTCGCCCGCGGCCGCAAAAGCCCGCGCTTGCGGGCCGGCGCCGCGCCGGGCCAGACTTCGCTCCATGTACCTGCGGCTGCTCCTGATCGCGCTCGCCGTGTGGGCGGCGGTGATGGCCGTGCGCGCCCTGCGCGCACGCGGGCCCGCGCGCCGCGAGCCGCGGAGGCGCCTGCCCGAGGGCGAGCGCATGGTGCGCTGCGCGCGCTGCGGCACCTTCGTGCCGGAGTCGCGGGCCGTGCGCGCCGGCGGCGAGACCTACTGCAGCGACGAGCATGCCGAGACATGCGGCGGCTGACGGCCTCTGCTCCAGCCGCGAGAGACGGGCGTCGGGAGACGAGGGCTGGTGCGCGCTCCGCGCGCGGCGACGGGTTGGCGCTGGAGGCCCTTCCCACAATCGAGAGTGGCGGGAGGCGAGAGGCGGGAGGCGAGGGTTGGTGCGCCCTTCGGGCGCGGCCGATTGGTCTTTCCCGTCTCCCGTAACCCGTCTCCTGTCTCCCGGCACACCCACGCCGCGGTCACCTATAATGGCGGCCAGGGCTTCATCCGGGACCAGGCCCACGGCTCGACCCATGGCCTTCGCGATCAAGAGGCACAGGCTGACGGCGGACGACTTCCTCCGCATGGCCGAGGCGGGGATACTGCGCGACGGCGACCGTGTCGAGCTCATCGATGGAGAGATCGTCGACATGCCGCCGATAGGCGCTGCGCACGCAGCGACGCTGATCGAGCTCACACGCCTCTTCACCGAACGAGCCGACCGGAAGGCGTTCGTTTCCGTCCAGAATCCCTTGCGGCTGGGCGAGGACTCGATGCCCCAGCCGGACCTGGCGCTGCTCCGTCCCCGTCCGGACAGCTACCGGACCCGCCATCCGGGGCCCGGGGACGTGCTGCTGCTGGTGGAGGTGTGCGACAGCTCTGCGGCGTACGACCGCGAGGTCAAGGTGCTGCTCTACGCCCGCCATGGCGTGCCGGAGGTGTGGCTCGTGGATCTGACGGAGGGCATCGTCGAGCGCTACAGGCAGCCCGGGCCGACCGGGTACGCCAAGGCCGGGACCTCCCGAGGCGAGGACAAGCTCGCGCCCGAGCGGTTGCCCGAGGCCGTGCTGACGGCGCGCGAGATCCTCGGGCCCGGCAACGCGGCCCCTGCACCCTGAGGCGCCCGGACCGGTGCCGGCTCCTGCATGACGGCCACGACCCGCGCACGTGCCGCCTCCGCGCAGGACGTGCCCGTGCCGCGTCCCCGTGCGGCCGACCGACCGGCATCGGGCCCCGATGCCGGACAGGCCTGGCGGGCGCTGCGCTACTTCGCGGCCTACCGCGTCCTGATCGCGGCCTTCCTGCTCGCCATCGGGCTCATGGGGCTCGCGCCGGGCCACGAGCTGCGCTGGCTGCCGCGGCTCTACCTCGGGACGGCGGCGGCCTATCTCCTCGCCACTGCCGTGGCGGCTTGGCTCGCCGCCCAGCGCCGCCCGCGGCTCGAGCTCCAGCTCAGCCTCGCGGTGCTGGTGGACGTCGCCGCGCTCACCCTGCTCGCCTTCGCCACGGGCGGCGTGCGCGGCGGGCTCGCGCTGCTCGTCATCATCAGCGTCGGCGCCGGGAGCGTGCTCGCCAGCCGCCGCCAAAGCCTCGGCTTCGCCGCGCTCGCGAGCCTGTCGGTGCTCGCGGGCGAGGTCTACGCCCAGGCCGCCGGCTGGAGCGCGGGTCCGACCGCCTACAGCCAGGCGGGGCTCGTCGGCGCCACCTGCTTCGCCGGCGCGGTGCTCGTCAACTGGCTCGCCGAGCGGCTGCGCGCGACCGAGGCGCTCGCCGAGCGCCGCGGCATCGATCTTGCCAACCTCGCGCAGCTCAATGAAACTATCGTGCAGCGGCTGGAGGCCGGCGTGGTCGTCGTCGACGCGGAGGGACGCGTGAGGCTCGCCAACAGCGCCGCCTGGCGCATCCTCGGCATGCCCGCCGGCGGCATGGAGGGCCGGCCCCTGCGCGAGGTCTCCCCCGAGCTCGGCGAGCGCTACGCGGCCTGGCGCCGCGACCCCACGGCAACCCCCGAGCCGCTGCGCACCGGCGACGGCGGCGAATACGACGTGCGCTGCGTGCCGCTCGGCGCGGGCGAGCGCGCCGGCACCGCCCTCTTCCTCGAGGACACCGCGGCCATCGTCCAGCGCGCCCACCAGATGAAGCTCGCCGCCCTCGGGCGCCTGACGGCGAGCATCGCCCACGAGATCCGCAACCCCCTGGGCGCCATCAGCCACGCCGCGCAGCTCCTCGCCGAGTCCGAGGCCCTCACGGGCCCCGACCGGCGCCTCGCCGACATCGTCGTCGCCCAGGCAGGGCGCATGAACACCATCGTCGAGAACGTGCTCCAGCTCTCGCGCGGCGGCCCGGGCCAGCCCGAGCCCGTGGAGCTGCGCCCGTGGCTCGAGGACTTCGCCGCCGAGTTCGTGCGCGCCGCGCACCTGTCCGACGGCGAGCTCACGGTCGCCGCCGAGGACGGGCTCGTGGTGCGCGCCGACCCCTCGCACCTGCACCAGGTGCTGTGGAACCTGTGCCAGAACGCCGCCGACCACGGCCGCGGGGCCGACGGGAGGCTGCGCATCGCCCTGCGCGCGGGGCGGCCGGCCGGCGCGGCGGGCGGCGCCGTGATCGAGGTCTGCGACGAGGGTCCGGGCATCCCGCCCGAGGAGGCCGAGCGCGTCTTCGAGCCCTTCTACACCACGCGCGCCGACGGCAGCGGCCTCGGGCTCTATCTCGCGCGCGAGCTGTGCGAGGTCAACGGCGCGCACCTCACCCTGGTGCCGAACCCGCGCGGCGGCTGCTGCTTCCGCATCAGCTTCCCGCCGGCGCGCCTGGAGAGCTGAGGTGGCCACGCACCGCGCGCTCATCGTCGACGACGAGGCCGACATCCGCGAGCTGCTCGAGCTCACCCTCGGGCGCATGGACATCGACACCGAGGCGGCGGCGACGCTAGCCGAGGCGCGCGCCGCCCTCGAGCGCGGCCGCTACGACCTGTGCCTGACCGACATGCGCCTGCCGGACGGCTCCGGCATCGATCTCGTGCGCGAGATCCAGCAGCGCCATCCCGAGCTCCCCGTGGCCGTGATCACGGCCTACGGCAGCATGGAGTCCGCCGTAGAGGCGCTCAAGGCCGGCGCCTTCGACTTCGTCTCCAAGCCGGTCGACCTCGGCGTGCTGCGCAACCTGGTGCACTCGGCCCTGCGCCTTCGCGATACCGAGTATCCCGGCCGTGACCGCCGCTCGCGCCTGCAGCTCCTGGGCGACTCGCCGGCCATGCGCCAGATCCGCTCGACCATCGTCAAGCTCGCCCGCAGCCAGGCGCCGGTCTACATCGCGGGCGAGTCCGGCACGGGCAAGGAGCTGGTCGCGCGCCTCATCCACGAGAAGGGCCCGCGCGCCGACAAGCCCTTCGTCGCCGTCAACTGCGGCGCCATCCCCGCCGACCTCATGGAGAGCGAGCTCTTCGGCCACCGCAAGGGCAGCTTCACCGGCGCCGTCGCCGACAAGGAGGGCCTGTTCCAGGCCGCCAACGGCGGCACCCTGTTCCTCGACGAGGTCGCCGACCTGCCGCTGCACATGCAGGTCAAGCTCCTGCGCGCCATCCAGGAGCGCGCCGTGCGGCCGGTGGGCGCCCAGAAGGAAGTGCCGGTGGACGTGCGCATCCTCTCGGCCACGCACAAGGACCTCGCCGCCCTCGTGCGCGAGGGCGCCTTCCGCCAGGACCTCTACTATCGCATCAACGTCATCGAGCTGCGCGTCCCGCCCCTGCGCGAGCGCCCCGAGGACATCCCGCAGCTCGCCCGCCACATCCTCGAGCGCATCGCGCGCAACACGGGCATCCGCGTCCCCGCCCTCGCCGACGACGCCATGGAGGCCCTCCAGGCCTACCCCTTCCCGGGCAACGTGCGCGAGCTCGAGAACATACTCGAGCGCGCCTGCACGCTGGCCGAGGGCGAGGTCATCCGGGCGGAGGACCTGCGGCTCCCCGAACGCGCCCCGCTCGGCGACGAGGGGCCCAGCCCCGCGGGCCTCGAGCCCGGCGCCATGCCGCTCGAGGACTACCTCGAGCAGGTCGAGCGCGACGCCATCCTCAAGGCCCTGGAGCGCACCCGCTACAACAAGACCGCCGCCGCCAAGCTCCTCGGGATCACCTTCCGCGCCCTGCGCTACCGCCTCAAGAAGCTCGGCCTGGAGTAGGGCTCCGGACGGGCTCGCCAAGCAGCCCACAAGCCCGTGCGCAGCGGGCAGGCTAGCGGCAGGTGGCGGGCAGGTAGCGCGCGGCGATGTCCGGACTGGAGCAGTCCCACTCGATCCGGCCGGCACCCGTGGTCGGCGACAGCACGACCCTCCCCCCGGCCAATCCGGAGGGGGCGGAGGCACGGAACTTGACCTCGACGTTCCCGTTCACCACGCGCACCTCCTCGACGACATCCGACGAAATGCTCGTCGGAGGCGGCAGCAGCGCCGCCGCGTTGTCCGCCGGCAGGCCCGTGCCCTCGTTCCACCGCTCGGCCACGGCCGTCCGTACCGGACCTGCCAGGCTGAGCGCCTCCGCCACCCGCGCCCGGGCCGTGTAGTCCTGATAAGCGGGAATGGCAAGCGCCAGCAAAATACCGATGATCGCGACCACGATCATCAGCTCGATCAGCGTGAACCCGCGCGCCATGCCAGCACCGCCCGTCGTCTCTGAAGGGCGCCGTACGCCTCGTCGTGTCCCGGCCCCCAGCCGGATTTGCAAGGATCACGCCAGCGTCTCCGCCTTGAACGAAGGGCACCGTCTGCTCTATTACAGCGCGCCCCGTCCACGACGTGACGCAATGCGTCACGCTCCTGACGCGTTTCGTCATCGAGGCACCACGACGACCCTGGCCACGTCCGACGAGGGTCGCGGGCCGCCCTCTGAAATTGTGATCCCCCTCACAAAAGCAACGGCTTACGGCCATTACGCTCTCCGCTCCGTCGGGTCTACAGAACTGGCACGCCCCCTGCATGAGACGGGCGCAACGAGCCCCGCTGCGCTGTCCACGACGGGCCAGCGGGCTCGGCCGACGCCCTGAGCCACGGGAAAGAGGAGAGCACCGACATGAGGCAGAAAGGCTTTACCCTCATCGAGCTGATGATCGTGGTGGCGATCGTCGGCATCCTTCTCGCCATCGCCATCCCCGCGTACCAGGACTACACCATTCGCGCTAAGGTCTCTGAAGGCCTCAGCCTCGCTTCCGCCGCTAAAGCCGCGGTTGCTGAAACGTACACCTCTACCGGTACTATGCCTTCCAACAATACAGCTGCCGGCCTACCCGCCCCGGCCAGCATTAAGAGTCAGTATGTCTCCAACGTGGACGTGACTAACGGGCAGATCACGATCACCTACTCTTTCTCTCCCGTTTCAGGTGATACGCTCTTGCTCATCCCGTCCACCGCCAACGCGGGATCTATCGACTGGAGCTGCAACGACACGGCGACAGCGACGCTGCCAGTTAAATACAGGCCCGCCGAATGCCGCCCCTAATTGGCCGCAACCTTGTCGACCCGGCATCGGACGAGGGGGCCCACCGCCCCCTCGTTTTCTTTTTCTGCGCCGTCCTAGCGCTCACGCTTAGCGTGTACTGGCCCGGTCTAACAGGCGGCTTCTTGTTTGACGACTATGCTCGCCTCTCCGCGTTGGCGTACGACCGATCCTCCGTCGATCACTCCCGTCTCCTTCACTTTGTCTTTACTTCCACGGCCGGGCCCTCTGGTCGTCCTATCGCAAACGCAAGCTTTCTTCTCGCCGATACCGGTTGGCCTACGGATCCGTGGCTCTTCAAGCTACATAATGTGTTATTCCACCTCCTGGCGGGCGTTTCCCTTACCTGGCTTGCCCTTGAAATCCTAAAGGCCCTGAATTACCGGCACCCCTATTCCGCCGCCATTCTCGCCGGCGCCTTTTGGATGTTGCACCCTCTTTGGGTGTCGACCGTTCTGTATGTCGTGCAGCGGATGACGATCCTCGCGGCGGTGTTTACATTCACTGGACTCGCCATCTATGTTTTCGGTCGACGGCTCCTCCCCACGGCTCCCGTCTTCGGAGCCACCATAGCTGGTAGCAGCGTCTTGGTATTCACCCCACTCGCAACCTTGAGCAAGGAGAACGGAGCCTTACTCCCCCTTTTTGCCCTTTTGCTCGAAAAAACCGTTCTTACCCGCATCCCCTCGGCCCGCGGCACCCGCCGCTTCGCCCGCCTGCTAACCGCTCTCCTGTTTGTGCCTTTGCTTGCGGGCCTCGTATCGCTCTTCGCTCACTGGGACACTCTCATGCGTGGCTATCTCGCCCGCGATTTTACTCTTGTTGAGCGACTCTTGACCGAGGCCCGAGTTCTTTTCCATTACCTAGCGAACCTCGCAGTCCCCAGAATGCAGACCGCCGGCTTATTTCATGATTCCTTTCCGATTTCCACGGGGCTCTTGTCGCCGCCAACCACATTGGCTGCTCTGCTCGCAATCGTCATACTGATCGGCGTAGCGCTATGGTGGCGACGGCGATTTCCACTTCTTTCCGCAGCGGTTCTTTTCTTTTTCGCGGGGCACCTTATCGAGTCGACGATCATCCCCCTCGAACTTTATTTTGAGCATCGGAACTATCTCCCCTCGGCACTTCTCAGTTTAGGCGTTGTTACTGGCTTATACCGCGTCTCCGGTCGGCTTCGCAAAGCCCTCACTGCCACACTCCTCCTAGCCTTCGCATCGTTGACCTTTTTTCGCGCGAGCCTCTGGGGCGACACAGACGCTTTATCCCTCGTTTGGGCGATGCAAAACCCGACTTCCGCGCGGAGTCAACAGCAAGCGGCTATTGTTTTCGCAGCGAAACGCCAATACGAACACGCCTACACCTATATTCACCGAGGCCTGGCGGCGCACCCTTTACACCCCACACTTCGCGTACATGCCCTTGGGTATATCTGCCTCGGCTGGGAGACCCTACGACGCAACTATGAAACATCCCTCCTCGAGGACACGGCGACGGCATTAAGACGCGGCCGCATAACCCGCGTCACAATTTCCTCGCTGGAGGCCCTTGTCAGGTTCCGCCTCAAGGGCCGCTGCCCGCAAATGCCGCTTGAGGACCTTCGCACCCTCCTCGACGCAGTACTGGCCAACCCTTCTCTTGCGCATGCTCCCACTGAACGGCAACGGGTACTTTATCTCAAAGCGAAAGTGCTCTTTGCCGGAGGCGCATCCGATGAAGCTGCCGCCGCAGCGAGAAACGCCTATTTCGCCAACCCCTCACAAAAAGGTGCCGCAGCACTAGCCGCATTTCTTGTATCCCATGGCCGCCGTCGTACCGCTCTCCAAATAATAGCCGATGCGAAGTCGCGCCCCATAAAAGAGCGAAAGCCTTTTTTCTGGAAGGCGCTCTTCCCTGACGACGAAGCGCGCCAGCGCCGCGCACTAGCGACCCTCGAAGACGCTCTTTCCAAGAGACGCCGACCCACACCTTTGAGCGACGCCCATGACTAGCACCAATCCGTCGATTTCCGCCATCATACCCGCGCGCAATGAAGCCTCGTGCATAGGGGACGTTGTCGCCGCAGTCTGGCGGCATGTTAACCCAATGGAGGTGATCGTCGTTGACGACGGCTCGACGGATGAGACCGCGTGTATTGCCGCAGCCTCGAATGCTTCTGTCATAAAGCACCCCTACCCCCTCGGAAACGGGGCAGCGGTGAAAACGGGCGCCCGGGCCGCCCGGGGCGAAATACTGCTTTTCCTCGACGCCGACGGCCAGCACGACCCGGCGGAGGCGCCGCGGCTGGTGGCGGCCCTGGGCGAGGGCTACGACATGGCGGTGGGTGCCCGCTCGTCCGACGCCCAGGCCTCCGTCGGGCGCCGCCTCGCCAACGGCCTCTACAACCGTATCGCAAGCTACATGACAGGCCAGCGGGTGCTGGATCTGACCTCCGGCTTCCGGGCCGTGCGCGCCTCGAGGTTCCGCGAGTTCCTTCACCTGCTGCCCAACGGCTTCTCCTATCCCACCACGGTCACGATGGCCTTCTACCGGGCGGGCTACCCGGTCACGTTCGTGCCGGTCCAGGTGCGGGGGCGAGCCCCGGGCAGCCGCAGCCACATCCGCCCGCTGCGCGACGGCGCACGCTTCCTGCTGATCATCTTCCGGGTGGCGACCCTCTACTCGCCGCTCAAGATCTTCGCGCCGACGGCAGCGCTGCTCTTCCTCTCGGCCTGGGCCTACTACGCCTATACGTTCGCCACGATGCACCGCTTCACCAACATGAGCGCGGCCCTGCTCATCACGAGCGTGATCATCTTCCTCATGGGCCTGATCTCGGAGCAGATCACGATGCTGCTCTACCGGGGCCGGGAGGAGGCCCGTCACGGCCCGGAAGCGGCACCTCCCACAGGGGCGACCGCTCCCTCCCGCGGCCCGCGCCCGGACGGCGGCGGGCCCGGGCGCTGAATGGCGCCGCCGACCGTCCGACGCGGATGAGCCGGCCACGCATCCTGCTGCTCACCCGCAACTACCCACCCCTCTGGGGTGGCATGGAGCGGCTGGTCTGGCGCATGTCCCACGAGCTCGCCGGGCGTGCGGACCTGCGGCTCGTCCTCCCGCTCGGGAGCGCGCCGCATGCCCCGTCGGATGCCGTCGCCTCCGAGGTGCCTGGCCGCCCGATCGCTCGCTTCCTGCTCGCCTCCGCCCGCGCGGCCCTGCTCCTCTCGCGGCGCGTCCGTCCGGCGTGGGTACTGGCCGGCAGCGGCCTGCTCGCGCCCGCCGCCCTCGCCGCCGCTCGCGCCTCGGGCGCCCGGGCGGCGACCTACCTTCACGGGCTGGACGCGGGCAGCGCCCATCCCGCCTACTCGGCCCTGTGGCTGCCCGTCATCCGCAGGCTCGACCTCGTGATCGCCAACAGCCGCGCCACCGCCGCCATCGCCCGCGGCCGCCGGGTGCCGGCGGAGCGCATCCGCGTGGTGCGTCCCGGCGTCGACCTGCCGGAGCCCGACCCCGCGGCGCGCGAACACTTCCGGGCCCGCCACGGGCTCGGCGGCCGGCCCGTGCTGCTCTACGTGGGCCGACTGACGCGACGCAAAGGGCTCGTCGAGCTCGTCCGCGACGTGCTGCCGCTCGTTCTCCGAGAACGGCCCGATGCGATCCTGCTCGTCGCTGGCGACACCCCTGCCGCAAGCCTCCATCGCGGCACCGTCACGCGCGAGGCTGTGCGGGCCGCCGCGCGCGCCGCCAATGTCCAAGCAGCGCTCCGCTTCCTCGGCGTGCTCGATGGACCCGCCCTGGACGAGACCTACTTCGCCGCCGACGTCCACGTCTTCCCGGTGCGCGACATCCCCGGCGACCCCGAAGGCTTCGGCATGGTGGCCCTCGAGGCCGCGGCCCACGGCCTGCCGACCGTCGCCTATGCCACCGGCGGCATCACCGAGGCCGTCGCCGACGGCGTCTCTGGGCGGCTCGTCCCGCCCGGCGATCCAGTCGCCTTCGCCGCGGCCGTGCTGGAGCTGCTGGCGGCGCCCCCGCCGGCCGACGCCATGCGGAAATTCGCCGAGCGCTTCGCCTGGGAGCGCTTCGGCGACAAGCTCGCTCAGGCGCTAGGACTAGAGCCCGAGGAGCAGTAGGCGGGCTCCACCGTTCAGATGTCGGGTCGTAATCCAGCCGTCTGGATGCCCGCAGTTCGCTGTGGCACCGGCACCGACGTTTTCACGCGGACGCTTGCCCGCGAGCTCGCGGCACGAGGCATCTGTTGCGCCATCACGTGGCTTCCTCACCGCGCCGAGTATGCTCCGTGGTCCGTCCGTATCCCCACCCCCCCGAGCTGGGCCAATATCGCTCACATCAACTCTTGGCTGCATTGCCGCTTCATACCCAGAAACCTTCCCTGCGTGGCGACAGTGCACCTCCCTCTTCACCGCCCGCGCGACCGCCGCGACATGAGCCTCCTTCAGCGGCTTTACCACGCGGTGTGGATAAGGCGCCTGGAACGCAGGGCTCTCCAACGGGCACGCGCTGCAGTCGCCGTCAGCCGCGACACCGCAGAGGCAATCCAGGCCACGGGCCACGCATCCAACGTGCGCGTGATCTACAACGGAATCGACCTGGCCGGCCCCCTCCGGCCTACGCCCCGGGACATCCCGAACAACCCTTTCCGACTGCTTTACGTGGGGTCTCTGAGCCGGCGCAAGGGCGCCGACCTGCTCCCCGCAATCATGAGCCGCCTGGGCGGCGACTTCGAGCTTGTGTACACGGCACCGACGCGTAGCCGTGTACCCCCACTGCCGTCCAATTGCCACGCCCTCCCACGGGCCCCGGGGCCTGAGGCGCTTGTCACCGTCTATCAGTCGGCCGACGCCCTCCTGTTCCCCTCGCGCCGCGAAGGAGCACCCCTCGCCGTCCTCGAAGCCATGGCATGTGGAGTGCCGGTGATTGCAGCACGAACATCCTCCTTGCCGGAGCTCGTCGAGGACCGCCGCTGTGGACTCCTATGCGCTCCGGACGACCCGGCGGCATTCGCTCGCGCCGCGCGCGAGCTGGCCGACTCTGTGGAGATGTGGCGCGCGATGCGCCAAGCGGCACGTTCACGTGTCGAGCAGCGCTTCTCGCTGGACCAGATGATAGACGCGTACATCGCCATCTACGAGGAGGTGCTGCGCGGCAGCCGCAACCTGGCACCGTAGAAGCTATCTCAAAAATACTTCAGCAGGATCGTGACGCATGCGAGCTGGACGAAGCCGAGGAAGTTCTCAGGATGGAACTCCCACCGAATCAGAACACGACGCTTGTTTCCAATCCATGCGAAGAACCGCTCCACCACCCAGCGCCTCAGAATACGCCGCAACCGCCTGCGGTCCTGCGTCGGCGGCTTGCGCCGGTTCTTCCGATGCGGCGCGATCATCTCCACACCCTGCTCGCGTAAGGCCGCATCCAGCTCGTCGCTGTCGTAGGCACGATCACCAATCAGATCATGCGGCTTCGCCTCGATCAGATAGAAGTCGAAGCACAGCTGCACCAGACGCACCTCGTGATGGTTGGCCGCATGCGTCGAGACCGACAGCGGCAGCCCGTGGCGATCCACTATCGCCATGATTTTCATGCCCTTTCCGACCTTCGTCAGGCCCACCTCGGCCCCGCCGCCACGGGCCGGGACGAAGGTGGCATCGATGAAGGCCTCGCGCTCATCCAGCACGCCGGCCTCGCGCAGCTCGTTGGCCAGATCGACCAGGATCTCCCGGATGACCTCGCTGCGGCACCACTGCTGGAAACGGCGGTGGACGGTCTTGTAGTTGGGGTAGCACTGGGGAAGCATGTGCCACTGGGCGCCTGTGACCAGCACCCATAGCACCGCCTCCAGCACGGCACGTGCCGGCACAGGTGGCCGGCCGCGTGCGTTCGAGGGGCGGTTCTCCTCGGGAAAGTGATGGCGGATGCGTTCCCACTGAGCGTCGGTCAGCTTGATCACGCCTATCATTCTAGGCCCTGCGATAGGCACGCGCCATTTTTGAGATAGCTTCTAG
>WGBS01000193.1 GCA_015494165.1 Gammaproteobacteria bacterium
CCACAGGCAGTTTGCAGTTTGCGGTCTGCGGCTTACAGTGGCCTGTACACCATGACCCGTAACCTGTCACCCGTCTCCCGCAACCCGTCTCCCGTCAACTCCACAAATGTGGCAGCGGCTTCCAGCCGCGATTCCTCGGCCCCCGGTCGGGGCTGGAAGCCCCTGCCACAGGCGGGGGCACAGGTCACGGGTTACGGTTTACGGTGGCCCGTACACCGTGACCCGTAACCTGTCACCCGTCTCCCGCCCTCAGACCTCGGCGTAGCGCGCGCGCTCGCCGACCCAGCGCGCGACGAGGGCGGCGGCGGCCTCGGGCGCCTCGGCGAGCAGGCGGTCGGCGAGCCGCGCGACGACGGCGACCAGGTCGCGGTCGCGCGCGAGGTCGGCCACGCGCAGGTCGAGCAGCCCCGTCTGGCGCGTGCCGAGCAGCTCGCCGGGGCCGCGCAGCTCGAGGTCGCGGCGGGCGATCTCGAAGCCGTCCGTGGTCTCGCGCAGCACCTGCAGGCGCGCGCGCGCCGTCTCCGACAGCGGCGGGCGGTAGAGCAGCACGCAGCTCGCCGCCTCGCGCCCGCGCCCCACGCGCCCGCGGAGCTGGTGGAGCTGGGCGAGGCCGAGGCGCTCGGCGTTCTCGATCACCATGACGGTGGCGTTGGGCACGTCCACGCCGACCTCGATCACGGTGGTGGCCACCAGCATCCCCAGCTCGCCGCGGGCGAAGGCGCGCATCACGCCGGCCTTCTCGGCCGGCCGCATGCGCCCGTGCACCAGCCCCACCGCCACGTCCGGCAGCGCCTCGCGCAGGCGCGCGGCGGTCTCCTCGGCGGCCTCGGCGGCGAGCGCCTCGCTCGGCTCCACCAGCGTGCACACCCAGTAGGCCTGGCGCCCGGCGCGGCAGACGGCGCGCACGCGCTCGACCACCTCCTCGCGGCGGGACTCGGGCACGGCGACCGTCGTGACGGGCTGGCGGCCCGGGGGGAGCTCGTCGAGCACGGAGCTGTCGAGGTCGGCGTAGGCGACCTGCGCCAGCGTGCGCGGGATGGGGGTCGCGGTCATGACGAGCTGGTGCGGGCGCAGGCGCCCGCCCGCGCCCTTCTCGCGCAGCGCGAGGCGCTGGTGCACGCCGAAGCGGTGCTGCTCGTCGATGACCACCAGCCCCAGGCGCGCGAAGGCGACCTCCTCCTGGAAGAGCGCGTGGGTGCCGACGACGACGTCCGCCTCGCCCGAGGCGACGGCGCGCAGCGCCGCCGCGCGCCCGCGCCGGCGCCCGCCCGTGAGCAGGACCACGCGCACGCCGAGCGGCTCGAGCCAGCCCGCGAGGCTGCGCGCGTGCTGCTCGGCGAGCAGCTCGGTGGGGGCCATGAGCGCGCCCTGCCAGCCGGAGCCCACCGCGCGGCACAGCGCTGCAGCCGCGACCACGGTCTTGCCCGAGCCCACGTCGCCCTGCACCAGCCGCAGCATGGGGCGGGGGCGGGCGAGATCGGCCGCGACCTCGGCGATCACGCGCCGCTGCGCGCCGGTGGGCGCGAAGGGGAGCGTCTCGAGCAGGCGTCCGGCGAGCGCCCCGTCGGCGAGCGCGGGCGCGCCCGCCGCGCGCACCGTGCGCCGCAGCCGCCGCAGGCTCAGCGCGTGGGCGAGCAGCTCCTCGAGCGCGAGCCGCCGCACGGCCGGGTGCGTGCCGGCGGCGAGGGCCTCGGCGTCGGCGCCGGCCGGCGGGCGGTGCACCAGGCGCAGGGCCTCGTGCAGCGGCGGCAGCCCCAGCCCCTGCAGCAGCCGCTCGGGCAGCAGCTCGGGGAAGGCACCGCGGCCGAGCAGCGCGAGCGCCTCGCCCGCGAGCCGGCGCAGCACCGCCTGGTGCAGCCCCTCGGTGGCGGGGTACACGGGCGTCAGCGCAGCCTCCGGCGGCTCGGCGCCGCGCAGCACGCGCACCTCGGGGTGCACCATCTCCAGGCCGGCGGGGCCGGGGCGGACCTCGCCCCACAGCCGCACGCGCGCGCCGCGGCGGAACAGCCGCCGCTGGGCCTCGCTGAAGTGGAAGAAGCGCAGCGTGAGGGCGCCGGTGCGGTCGCTCACGCGCACGAGGAGCTGGCGCCGCGGGCGCGGGCGCACCTCCGCGAGCTCGACCTCGCCTTCGGCCAGCGCGCGCGCGCCGGCCCGAAGCGCCCCCAGCGGCACCAGCCGCGTGCGGTCCTCGTAGCGCAGCGGCCGGTGCAGGAGGAGGTCCGCGACCGTGCGCACGCCGATGCGCTCGAGGCGGCGCGCGAGCTGCGGGCCGACGCCGCGCAGCGCGGTGACGGGACGGGCGGCCGGGTCGGCCGCGGCGGGGGTCGGGCTCGGCCCGGGGGCGGCCACGGCCGCGGCGGGCTCAGCCGCCGGCGGGCGCCATCACCGCCTCGATCTCCACGCACGCCCCGCGCGGCAGCGCGGCCACGCCCACGGCCGCGCGCGCCGGGTAGGGCTCGCTGAAGTACTCGCCCATGACGCGGTTGACGGTGCCGAAGTCGTCGAGGTCGGTGAGATAGACGGTGAGCTTGACGACGTCGGCGAGGCTGCCGCCGGCGGCCTCGCACACCGCCTTGAGGTTCTCGAAGACGCGGCGCACCTGCGCCTCGGCGCCGCCCTCGACGAGCTCCATCGTCTCCGGGTCGAGGGCGATCTGCCCGGAGAGGAACACGAGCCCGCCGGCGCGGACGGCCTGGGAGTAGGTGCCGATGGCGCGCGGGGCGCGGTCGGTGCTGACGGTCTCCCTGCCCATGGTGCCCTCAGGTTAGCAGGCGTGCGGCCTCGAGGCGAGCCCGGGGTCGGGAGACAGGTTGCAGGTTACAGGCTACAGGTTACACCCTGCAGCCTGCAGTCTGCGGTCTGCATCCGCAGCCGCGAGAGGCGAGGGTCGGCGCGCGCTCCGCGCGCGGCCATCTGATTCGGGGCTGGAAGCCACAAGAGCGGGCTACAGCTCCCAAGCTACGGTGCACGCTTACCCGTCTCCCGTAACCCGTCTCCCGTGCACTCCCGCGAAGCGGTCGCGGCAAGATGCCGCCCACATTGGGCAGCCGCGAGAGCCGGGGGTCGGGAGGCGAGGGTCGGTGCGCCCTTCGGGCGCGGCCTTTTGATCTTTCCCGTCTCCCGCAACCCGTCTCCCGTCAACTTCACCGACGGCTGATGCGCATGACGAGCTGGATGTTGCGGATGCGGCGGATGATGCGCGCGAGATGCCGGCGGTCGCGCACCATGAGCACGAAGCTGAGCGTGGTGGTGAGCCCGTCGCGCTCCTCCATGTCCACGTTCTCGATGTTGGAGCCCATCTCGGCGATGGCCGAGGCGATGGTGGCGAGCACGCCGCGCTGGTTGGCGACGTCGACGCGCACCTCGGCGGCGAACTCGCCCTCCACGCGCTCGGCCCAGCGCACCTCCACCCAGCGCTCCGGCTGCTTGCGGAACTCGGCGACGTTCTTGCACGACTCGCGGTGGACGACGATGCCGCGGCCGGCGGTGACGAAGCCGAGGATGGCATCGCCCGGGATCGGGCGGCAGCAGCGCGCGAAGCTCACCACCATGCCCTCGGTGCCGCGGATGGCGAGCGCACCCGCGGGCTGCCCGGCCTCGCCCTCGGCCGCCTCCTCCGGCAGCAGGCGCCGCGCGACGATGGCGGCCGGGCGGTTGCCGAGGCCGACGTCCTCGAGCAGGGCCTCGAGGCTTTCGACCTTGAGCGAGGCGAGCGCCGCCTCCACGCGCTCGCGCGGCAGGGCCTCGAGGTCCGTGCCCCAGGCGCCGAGGGCGCGGTCGAGCAGGCGGCGGCCGAGCTGGACGGCCTCCTCGCGGCGCAGGTTCTTGAGATAGTGGCGGATGTTGGCGCGCGCCTTGCCGGTGACGACGAAGTCGAGCCAGGCGGGGTTGGGCCGCGCGCCGGGGGCGGTGATGATCTCGACGGTCTGGCCGTTGAGGAGCCGCGTCGAGAGCGGCATCAGGCGGCGGTCGATGCGGCAGGCGACGCAGGTGTTGCCCACGTCGGTGTGCACCGCGTAGGCGAAGTCCACCGCCGTGGCCCCGCGCGGCAGCTCCATGATGTCGCCGGCGGGGGTGAAGACGTAGACCTCGTCCGGGAAGAGGTCGATCTTGACGTTCTCGAGGAACTCCAGCGAGTCGCCGGCGCTCTTCTGCATCTCGAGCAGGTCGCGCAGCCACTCGCGCGCGCGCGCGTGCGCCGCGGCCCCGCGCTTGTCGCCCGTCTTGTAGAGCCAGTGCGCGGCCACGCCCTGCTCGGCCACGCGGTGCATGTCCTCGGTGCGGATCTGGATCTCGATGGGCACGCCGTAGGGGCCGAAGAGCGTGGTGTGCAGCGACTGGTAGCCGTTGGCCTTGGGGATGGCGATGTAGTCCTTGAAGCGCCCGGGCACGGGCTTGTAGAGGCCGTGCACGGCGCCGAGCACGCGGTAGCAGGCGTCGACGCTGTCGACGATGATGCGGAAGGCGTAGACGTCCATGATCTCCGAGAAGGACACCCCCTTGGTGCGCATCTTCTGGTAGATGCCGTAGAGGTGCTTCTCGCGCCCGACCACGCGCCCCGGCAGCCCTTCCTGACGCAGGCGGCGCTTGAGCGCGGTCTCGATGCGGGCGACGATCTCCTTGCGGTTGCCGCGCGCGCGCCGCACCGCCTCGCGCAGCACGCGGTGGCGCATCGGGTGCAGGGCCGCGAAGCCGAGGTCCTCGAGCTCGATGCGCAGGCTGTTCATGCCGAGGCGGTTGGCGATGGGGGCGTAGATCTCGAGGGTCTCGCGCGCGATGCGCCGGCGCTTCTCCGGCGGCATGGCGCCGAGGGTGCGCATGTTGTGCAGGCGGTCGGCGAGCTTGATGAGGATGACGCGCAGGTCGCGCGTCATCGCCAGCATCATCTTGCGGAAGTTCTCGGCCTGCGCCTCGGCCTGGCTGCGGAAGCGGATCTGGGTGAGCTTGCTCACCCCGTCGACGAGCTCGGCCACCTCCTCGCCGAAGCGCTCGGCGAGCGCCTCCTTGCCGATGCCCGTGTCCTCGATGACGTCGTGCAGCAGCGCGGCCATGATGCTGCGGTGGTCGAGCCGCAGCGTGGCGAGGATGCGCGCGACCTCGACGGGGTGGTGGATGTAGGGCTCGCCGCTCAGGCGGCGCTGGCCGGCGTGGGCCTCGGCGGCGAGGCGGTAGGCCTCGCGCACCTCCTCGATCTGCGCGGGGTCGAGATAGGCGTGCAGCTCGGCGCAGAGCGCATCCAGCGGGGCGGCTGGCGGCGCCGGGGCCGCGCCGGCCGTGATGGCACCCTCCGCCTCCACGGGGCCCCCGCGCGCCGGGGCCGCGGCGCCCTCAGGCGCCCTCCGGCTCCGTGCCCGCGGCGCCTTCCGCGCCGCCCTCGCCCGCGGCAGGCCCCTCGCCCGCGGCCGGGCCCTCCTCCTCCGCGGCGGACTCTGCGGCGGGGCCCGCGCCGGCGGACGGCAGCTCAGCGAAGGCCGCGGCCGCCTCCTGGAAGCCCGGCAGGTCGGCGGCGCTCTCGACCTCCTTCTCGAGCATCTCGGGCGTCACCAGCCCCGCGGCGATCTCGCGCAGGGCGACGACCGTGGGCTTGTCGTTCTCCCACTCGACCAGCGGCTGGGCGCCGCGCTCGAGCTGGCGCGCGCGCTTGGCCGCCGCCAGCACGAGCTCGAAACGGTTGTCGACCTTCTCCAGGCAGTCCTCGACGGTGATGCGGGCCATGGGTGCGCGCTCTCCGGAACGTGGTTCGCTCGGGCCGCGGAAGCCGCCGCGGCGTGACCCGCCATTCTACGCGAGGCACGACCCGTGGCGCCAGCGCCCCCGCGGGCGCCGGCCTCCTACTCCTCGAGGTCCTCCTCGGGCTTCGGCAGCCCGGCGAGCTTGCACAGCACCGCCACCGGCGCCTCCGGGAAGAGGCTGTAGACGTAGCGCTCGTAGCGCTTCTGCTCCTCGAAGTCGTCGCCCAGCCACGCGCCCTTGATGCGCACCAGCTCGTGCATGGTGGGATGGCGCATGTGCTCCTCGTAGAACTCACGGAAGAAGCAGACCAGCTCCCAACGGGCGTGGTCGGCGTCACAGCCCTCGCGCCCGAGGCGTATGCCCTCGCCCTCGGCGAGGGTCCGCGCCACCTCCTCGTCCCACTGCTCGGGGTCGAGCAGGTAGCCCTCCTCGTCGACCTCGATGCGCCGCCCCCTGACCTCCAGCGTGCCCATCGCTCTTCACCTCCTCGGTCCGGCATCTGAACTGGAAGCCCTGAAAAATTTCGATTTTTCAGGGCTTCCCCGCGGCCAGGGACGGCCGCGGGGAAGTTCATGCACATGGAAGTGCATGGCAGCTCAACGAAAAATCAAAACGGCCGCGAAGCGCCTTAGCGCTGATCAATCCGCGCAGCGGATTGATCAGAGTTTCCAACTCTTTTCCGAAATTTCGATCCCGCACCGAGGGAAATGAGGCGGGCGGGCGCGGCATTCAAGGGCGGGCCGGCGCCGCCTCGCCGAGCAGGCGCCGCAGCAGCTCGGCATGGCGGGCCGCCTGGGCGGGACGCCGCAGGCGCGTGGCGCGCACGATGGCGAGCAGGTCCTCCAGCGCCGTCTCGAAGACGTCGTTGACGACGAGGTAGTCGTACTCGTCGTAGTGGCTCATCTCGTCCACGGCGCGCGCCATGCGGCGCGCGATGACCGTCTCGTCGTCCTGGCCACGGCCGCGCAGGCGCGCCTCGAGGGCCTCGCGCGAGGGCGGCAGGATGAAGACGCTCACCGCCTCGGGCATGGCGGCGCGCACCTGGCGCGCGCCCTGCCAGTCGATCTCGAGGATCACGTCGCGGTCGGCCGCGAGCTCGCGCTCGACGGTGGCGCGGGCGGTGCCGTAGCGGTTGCCGAAGACCTCGGCGTGCTCGAGGAAGGCGCCCTCGGCGACCATGCGCTCGAAGGTCGCGCTGTCGACGAAGTGGTAGTCCACGCCGTCGCGCTCGCCCGGGCGGGGCGGGCGCGTGGTGTGCGAGACCGACAGCACCACGCGCGGGTCGCGCTCGACCAGCGCCTTGACGAGGCTGGTCTTGCCGGCGCCCGAAGGGGCGGAGACGATGAACAGCGTCCCGGGCATGCCGCCTACACCACGTTCTGGACCTGCTCGCGCATCTGCTCGATCAGCACCTTGAGCTCGACCGCGATGCGCGTGGTCTCGGCGTCGGCCGACTTGGCCGCCAGCGTGTTGGCCTCGCGGTTGAGCTCCTGCATCAGAAAATCCAGCCGCCGCCCCACGGGCTCCTCGCGCCCGAGCACGGCCTCCACCTCGTCGAGGTGCGCCTCCAGGCGGTCGAGCTCCTCGGCGACGTCGAGGCGCTGGGCCTGGAGGGCGAGCTCCTGCTCCAGGCGCCCCGGCTCGGGCTCGCCGCCGAGCTCGCGCAGGCGCTCGCGCCAGCGCCCGAGCGCCGCCTCGATCACCTGCGGGCGGCGCGCGCGCGCGCGCGCCACGAGCGGGCGCATGGCGGCGATGCGCTCGCGCAGCAGCGCCTCGATGCGCGCGCCCTCGCGCGCGCGCGTGGCCTCGAGCTCGTCGAGCGCGGCGTCGAGCAGGGCGAGCGCCTCGGCCTGCACCGGCCCGAGGTCGGCCGGCTCCTCGCGCACCACGCCCGGCCAGCGCAGCAGGTCGAAGGGCCCCGGCGGCGCGCTCTCCGGCCCGAGCAGGGTGGCCGCGTCGCGCGCGAGGTCGGCGAGCCGCCCGGCGAGCTCGCGGTTGAGGGAGACCGCCGCGGCCACCGCCGCCTCGGGCTGGAAGCGCAGGGCGCAGTCCACCTTGCCGCGGCGCAGGCGCGCGCCCACGCGCTCGCGCACCGCCGGCTCGAGCGCGCGCAGCTCCTCCGGCAGCCGCACCGAGACGTCGAGATAGCGGTGGTTGACCGAGCGCAGCTCCCAGACGAGGGTGCCGGCGCCGGTGCGCGCCTCACGGCGCGCGAAGGCGGTCATGCTGCGGATCGTGCTCAAGCCCCACCCCGGCCGGCCGATGAGCAAAGGGTGGTATGGTAAGCCCTCGCCCGCCGCGGCCCAAGGCCGCGGCCCGCCGGGACGACCCGATGCTGCGCAGGCCCCAGAGGCTCCGGGAGGGAACACGCCTGGAGGGCTACGAGGTCCGCCGCCTCATCGGCGGCGGCGGCTTCAGCCTCGTCTACCTCGCCCGCGAGGAGGCCACGGGCGAGGCGGTGGTGCTCAAGGAATACATGCCGCAGCGGCTCGCGCGGCGCGCCCGCGACGGCGCCGTCGCGCCGCGCGGGGAGGCCGAGGCGGCGCGCTTCGAGCGCGGGCGGCGCCTGTTCCTGGAGGAGGCCCGCATCCTCGCCGAGCTCGCCCACCCGAACATCGTGCGCGTGCGCTCCTTCTTCGCCGCCCACGGGACGGTGTACATGGTGATGGACTACCACGAGGGCGCGAACCTCCAGGCCTACATACGCCGCCACCGCGGGGGCCTGAGCGCGCGCTTCCTGCTCACCGTCTTCCCGGCCCTGCTCGAGGCGCTCGCCCACATCCACGCCCGCGGCTACCTGCACCTCGACGTCAAGCCCGCCAACATCCACCTGCGCCCGGGCGGCGAGCCGCTGCTGCTCGACTTCGGCGCCGTCCACCGCCGCCACCGCAGCCGCCGCGAGCGCCCGGGCCATGTGCTCACCCACGGCTATTCGGCGGTGGAGCTCTACCGCCCCGACGGCTACGTGGGTCCCTGGACCGACGTCTACGCCATCGGCGCCACCATGCGCAGCTGCATGGACGGGCGCGCGCCGCCCTCGGCGCTGGAGCGCCGCGAGCGCGACGCGCTGCGCCCGGCCGCGCAGGCGCACGCGCGCCGCTACCCGCGGGCGCTGCTCGCGGCCGTGGACTGGGCCATGGAGGTGGACCCCCTGCTGCGGCCGCAGACCGCCGAGGCCCTGCTCGAGGCGCTGGCCGAGGCCGCCGCGGGCCCGCCGGCGCGGGAGGCCTGAGAATGCCCTGGGAGCACGCCGCCGCCAACCGCCTCGGCAACCGCGCCCTCAACCAGGACCGCTGGGGCGTGGCCGTGGAGGGCGAGCTCGCCCTCGCGGCGGTGGCCGACGGCATGGGCGGGCATCCGCGCGGGGAGCTCGCCGCGGAGGCCGCCGTCACGCACCTGCTCGCGCGCTTCCGCGCCGACCCGCGCGCGGCCGCCGCGCGCCCGCGCGCCTTCCTGCGCGATGCGGTGGAGGGGGCGCACGCGGCCGTGGTCGCCGCGGGACGCGCCGCCCGCCCGCCGGCCGACGCGCGCACCACGGTGGTGGTCTGCCTCGCGCGCCCCGACCGCGCCTGGTGGGCCCACGCCGGCGACAGCCGCCTCTACCTGCTGCGCGGCGGCGAGGTCGTCGCCCGCACGCGCGACCACACCTACGTGGCGACCCTGGAGGCCGAGGGGCTCCTCGACCCGCGCGAGGCGGCCGGCCACCCGCTGCGCAACTACGTGCTCGAGTCGCTGGGCGGGAGCGAGCCGCCGCGCGCCGAGCTCGACGAGTCGCCCCTCGCCCCGGGCGACGTGCTGCTGCTGTGCACCGACGGGCTGTGGTCGGCGGTGCCGGAGGGGGTGATCGCGGCCATCGGCGAGGCCCCGGAGCTCGCCGCGGCGCTCGAGATGGCGGTGGCGGAAGCCGAGGCGGCGAGCTTCCCGCGCGCCGACAACGTCACGGCCGTGGCGCTGCGCTGGCGCGGCCCCGCGCCGGAGCGCGGGCGCGCCGAGGAGGCCGCCGCCGAGGGCGCGCCGGACGCGGCCGAGGACGCCGACGACGCCCTGGCGCGCGCGGTGCGCACCCTGCGCGAGGCGCTCGCCGAGCACGAGCGCGGCGGGGGCTGAGGGCGGGGGCCGCCTCGGCTATACTCGCCCGCCCCGATGCCCCGGAGGAGCGAGGCGATGCGACCGAGCGGACGCGCCCCCGACGAGCTGCGCCCCATCCGCATCACGCGCGGCTACACCAAGCACGCCGAGGGCTCGGTGCTGGTCGAGTTCGGCGACACGCGCGTGCTGTGCAACGCGAGCGTGCTCGAGCAGGTCCCGGGCTTCCTGCGCGGCTCCGGCCAGGGCTGGGTCACGGCCGAGTACGGGATGCTGCCGCGCGCGACCACCGAGCGTATGGCGCGCGAGGCCGCGCGCGGCCGCCAGGGCGGGCGCACGATGGAGATCCAGCGCCTCATCGGGCGCGCCCTGCGCGCGGTGGTCGACCTCGAGGCCCTCGGCGAGCGCACCATCCACCTCGACTGCGACGTCATCCAGGCCGACGGCGGCACGCGCACCGCCTCCATCACGGGCGCCTACGTGGCCCTGGTCGACGCAGCGCGCCACCTGCTGCGCGAGGGCGTCATCGCGCGCGATCCCATCCACGGGCAGGTGGCCTCGGTCTCGGTGGGCATCTACAAGGGCACGCCCGTGCTCGACCTCGACTACGCCGAGGACTCCGAGGCCGAGACCGACATGAACGTGGTCATGAACGACGCGGGCGCCTTCGTCGAGATCCAGGGCACCGCCGAGGGCCACCCCTTCCGCATGGACGAGCTGATGGCGATGCTCGAGCTCGCGCGCAAGGGCATCGCGCGGCTCGTCGAGGTCCAGCGCGAGGCCCTCGCCGCGGGCTGAGCCCGCTCAGGCGCGCGCGCGCGCCGCCGGCCAGCGCGGCTCCGCGGCGGGCGGGGCCAGATGGTAGCCCTGCGCGTAGTCCACGCCCAGCTCGCGCAGCAGCGCCAGGAGCTCCGCGCTCTCCACGTACTCGGCCACGGTGCGGCAGCCGAGGGCGTGGGCGATGTCGTTCATGGAGGCGACCATGGCGCGGTCGATGGGGTCGCCCGCCAGCCCGCGCACGAAGCCGCCGTCGATCTTGATCACGTCCACCGGCAGCACCTTCAGCTGCGAGAAGGAGCTGAAGCCGGAGCCGAAGTCGTCGAGGGCGATGCGGCAGCCGAGCACGCGCAGCCCCTCGACGAGCCGCGCGGCCGTCTCCATGCTGGCGATGGCGCAGGTCTCCGTGATCTCGAAGGTCACCGCGCGCGGGTCGAGGCGCAGGCGGCGCAGCTCGCCGCGCACCACGGCGACGAGATCCTCGAGCGCGAGCGCCTGCCCCGAGAGGTTGATGGAGAAGCTCACCTCGCGTCCGGCCGCGCGCAGGGCGGCGAGCCGGCACAGGGCGTGGCGCACCACCCAGAGGTCGAGCTCGTGCATCATGTTGAAGCGCTCGGCGGTGGGGATGAAGGCGCCGGGCGGCACCAGGCGCCCGTCGGGCCCGCGCAGGCGCAGCAGCACCTCGTAGCACTCGCCGGCGGCCGTGCGCCGCAGCGGCACCACCGGCTGGAAGTGGAGCACGAAGCCGTCGCCGGCGAGCGCCTCGCGCAGGCGCGTGGACCAGCCGAGGTCGGCCCGCATGGCCTCGCGCTCCTCGGAGCCTGGGCGGTGCACGCACACGCGGTTGCGCCCGCGGCGCTTGGCCAGGTGGCAGGCGATGTCGGCATCCGCCATGGCCTTGCCGGCCGAGGGCGTGGCGGCATCGAGGAGCACCGCGCCGATGCTCGCGTGGATGCGGAAGGTGCGCCCCCCGTAGAGGAAGGTGAAGTCGGCGAGCAGCCGGCGGAAGGCCTCGGCCGCCTCCGCCATGCCCGCGGCGTCGACGTTGTGCAGGAGCACGGCGAACTCGTCGCCGCCGATGCGCGCGAGGAGGTCCGCCTCGCGCAGGCGCGCGCGGAGCTGGCGCCCGACCTCGCGCAGCAGCGCGTCGCCGGCGGCATGCCCCGCCACGTCGTTGATGTACTTGAAGCGGTCGAGGTCGATGTAGAGCAGCGCGCTGCGCTCGCTCGAGCGGCGCAGGCGCTCGAGCTCGCGCGCCAGCGTCTCCTCGAGATGGCGGCGGTTGGGCAGCTCCGTGACGGGGTCGTGCGTGGCCTGCCAGCGCAGCTCCTCCTCGAGGCGCTTGCGCTCGCCGATGTCGCGGAAGGCCAGCACCGCGCCCTGGCGGCGGCCGCGGATGGTGAGCGGGTAGACGGTGCACTCGACCTGCACGGGGCTGCCGTCGCGCCGGCGCAGCACCGTCTCCCAGCGGCGCAGGTGCTCGCCGTGCCGGCAGGCCGCGAGCAGGCGCTCGCGCGCCCCGCGCGCCTCGCCCTGGGGGTGGACGAGGGCCTCGACCGAGGCGCCGATGAGCCCGCAGCCGTCGGACGTGCACCCGAGGATGGCGCAGGCGGCGGGGTTGAGAAAGGCGATGCGCCCCTCGCAGCAGACGCCGCACACCCCCTCGCCGACCGAGTTCAGGATGCCCTCGAGGCGCTGGCGCTCGCGCTCGATGGACTGGTGGGCGCGCACCATGCGCGCCATGGCGGCGAGCCGCGCCAGAAACAGCTCGTCGGCCTCGTTCTTGAACATGCACTCGACGGCGCCGGCGTCGAGCCCGTCGCGGATGACCTGGTCGAGATAGGTGCCGGTGAGGATGGCCGGGCGGATGTGGGCCGTGCGCGGGTCCTCGCGCAGGCGCCGGCAGAGCACGTCGCCGTTCTCGCCGGGCATGAAATAGTCGATGACGGCGATCTCGAACTCGCCCTCGCGCGCGAGCGCCAGCGCCTCCTCCGCCGAGGAGGCGAAGGCCGCCTCGTAGCCGTGGCGCTCGAGCAGGCGGCGGTACTTGGCGCGCACGGTCGGCGAGTCGTCGACGAAAAGGATGCGCACCGGCGCCTCGGCCGCGGCAGGCGCCGGGGCCGGCGCGGGCTCGAGGAGCTTGGCGAGCGCCGCCGGCAGCTCGCGGTAGTCGTCCCACAGGATGAGCGCCGTGCGCGGGCGCGCGGTGGCCCAGCTCCGCGCCGCGGCATGGCCTTCGTGCGCGACGATGACGGCCGGCGTGTCGCGGCCGCCGGCCGCCTCCAGGTGCTCGACGAGGGCGTCGGCGCCGGGCTCGCTGTGGGCGGGCCAGCCGAGCACGACCGCGTCCCAGGCCGGCCGCCCGCCCGGCGCTCCGGCGGCGAGCGCGGCGAGCGCGTCGGCGAAGGAGGCCATCGCCGTCACGGCGTGGCCCTCGCGATCGAGGAGCTTGACCAGCGCGTGGCGCAGCGTGGCCGAGCGTTCGACGACGAGCAGGTGGCGCAAGCGTCCTCTCCCCCATCCCCGGCGCCGGGACCGAGGCCCCACGTCGGGTTATCGGCCGCCGCGCGCCGGACTTTAGCCCGGCTGCGCCGCGCCGGGCCCCGCGGTGATTGTCGCGACCGCGGCCGGCGCCGCGCCAGCGGCGCCGGCACGGACGGCGCTTGCCGCCCGACGAGGGCTCGGCTAGGGTGGCGCCCCCATGCGCGTCGTCGTCGCCACCGGCAACCCCGGCAAGGCCCGCGAGCTCGAGGCGCTGCTCGCGGGGCTCGGGCTCGAGCTCGTGCTGCAGACCGAGCTCGGAGTGCCGCCCGTCGAGGAGACGGGCGCGAGCTTCGTGGAGAACGCCCTCGTCAAGGCCCGCCACGCCGCGCGCCACACCGGGCTGCCCGCGCTCGCCGACGACTCGGGGCTCGCCGTCGACGCCCTCGGCGGCGCCCCCGGCGTGCGCTCGGCGCGCTACGCCGGCCCCGGGGCCGACGACGTGGCCAACAACCGCAAGCTCCTCGAGGCCCTCGCCGGCGTGCCGCCCGAGCGCCGCACCGCGCGCTTCCACTGCGTCGTCGCCTTCGTGCGCGCGGCCGAAGACCCCGTGCCCGTGCTGTGCCAGGGCGTGTGGGAGGGGCGCATCCTCGAGGCGCCGCGCGGGAGCGGCGGCTTCGGCTACGACCCGCTGTTCGAGGTGCCGGGGCGCGGGCTGAGCGCCGCCGAGCTCGACCCGGAGGAGAAGAACCGCATCTCCCACCGCGGCCAGGCGCTCGCGGCCTTCGCCGCGCGCCTGCGCGCCGGCCTCGCCCCCGCCACGGGCTGCATCTGATCCGGCCTCCAGCTTTCAGTCACCCAGTCTTCAGTCTTCAGTCTGAGGACTGAAAGCTGAGGACTGCGAGCCGAACTACAGGACTCCGATGCCGAGGACGCCCTGCATGAAGTGGCCGAAGCCGTAGGAGAGCGCCGCGGCGCCGAGGCCGGCCGCGACCAGCTCCAGCGCCTTGGTGCGGATGGAGATGCCGGAAAGCACCGAGATCAGCGTCCCGGCCGCGGCAAGCACCGTGCCGGCCGCCACCACGGCCCACGGCAGCGCGGCCAGCGCGCTCGAGGCGACGAAATAGGGCGTGAGCGGGAAGGCCGCGCCGGCGAGGTAGGCAAGCCCCGTGTAGAGGCCGGAGCGCAGCTCGTTCTCCTCGGCCGGCGGGGCGATGAGGCGCGCCAGCGCCTCGCGGTTGTCGCGAAGCTGGGCGGCGACGCTCGCCGCGAGGGCCGCGGGCACGCCCGAGGCCTCGAGCGTCTCGCGGTACTCCTCCACGGCGCGCTCCGGGGCCACCTGGAACAGGATGTCGAGGCGCTCGCGCCGCGCCTCGTTGACCTGGCGCTGGGAACGCACCGAGACGAAGGCGCCGATCGCCATGGAGAGCGCGCCCGCCACGCCGACCACGAGCCCGCTGGCGGCGACCAGCCCGGGCCGGGCGGCGTAGACGGCGGACAGGCCCGCCACGACGCCCAGCACCTCCACCAGGCCGTCGTTCATGCCGAGCACGAAGTCGCGCACGTGCCCCAGGCCGAGCGACTCGGACTCGCGCTTGAAGAAGTGCTCGTGCTCGAGCTCGTCGAGGATCACCTGCCGCAGGCGCTCGCGCTCGCCGGCCTCGAGCGGCATCCCGCGCAGGGCCTCGAAGTAGGCGCGGTAGGCGGCGTTCTCGCCCAGCTCGAGCAGCGCGACCACGATGACGGGGTCGACCACGCGCTGCAGCAGCGCCAGCAGCCACAGGCGCAGGCCCCCCGGCCGGCGCCGGGGCTGCGGCGGGGCCTGCCCGAGGCGCTCGAGCACCCCCCGCCAGAAGGCGGCGTGGCCGCCCTCCATGGCGGCGATGCGCTCGAGCGCCCGGCGGCGGCGCGGATCGCGCACGCGCGCCGCCAGCGCCCGGTAGGTCGCGTGGTCGTCGAGCTCCGTGAGGTAGAAGCGGCGCGCCAGCGCCGCGGCCTCGCCTGCGCTCACCTGCTTGCCTTTGCGATACGGGGCCGAGCCGCAGAGTCTACAGTAAATGGAATGGCGGGAACCGGAACGATGGCGGCGCGCGACATCCCCCTCACCGTCTACGTGCACGTGCCCTGGTGCGTGCGCAAGTGCCCCTACTGCGACTTCGCCTCGCAGCCGCTTGCGGGCGAGCCCCCGTGGGGGGCCTACGCGGAGGCGGTGCTCGCCGACCTCGACGCCGACCTCGCCTGGGCGCCGGAGACCGCCGCGCGCACGGTGGAGGCCGTCTTCCTCGGCGGCGGCACGCCGAGCCTGATGCCGCCCGGCACGCTCGCGCGGCTGCTGGACGGCATCGCCGCGCGCCTGCGGCTCGCCGCCGACGTCGAGGTCACGCTCGAGGCCAACCCGGGCGCGAGCGAGCGCGGGGCGCTGGCCGCCTTCCGCGCGGCGGGCGCGAACCGCCTCTCGCTCGGCGCGCAGAGCTTCGACGACCGCCAGCTCGCGCGCATCGGCCGCATCCACAGCGCGGCCGAGGCCGTTGCGGCCGTGGAGGCGGCGCGCGCGGCGGGCTTCGCGCGCCTCAACCTCGACCTCATGTACGCCCTGCCGGAGCAGGCGGCGGACGAGGCCCTCGCCGACCTGGAGCGCGCGGTGGCGCTCGGCCCGGAGCATATCTCGTGGTACCAGCTCACGCTGGAGCCCGGCACCGCCTTCGGCCGCCGTCCGCCGCCGCTCCCCGACGAGGAGACCGTCGCGCGCATGGAGCGAGAGGGGCGCGCGCTGCTCGCGGCGGCGGGCTACGGGCGCTACGAGGTCTCGGCCTACGCGCGCGGGCGCGCGGCGCGCTGCCGCCACAACCTCAACTACTGGCGCTTCGGCGACTACCTCGGCCTGGGGCCGGGCGCGCACGGCAAGCTGACGCTGGCCGACGGGCGCATCGTGCGCACGCGCCGCCTCGCCTCGCCCCGGCGCCACCTCGCGAGCGCGCCGGCGGCACGCGTCGCGCGCGAGGCGGTCGCGCCCGAGGCGCTGCCGCTCGAGTTCGCCCTCGGCGCGCTGCGGCTCGCCGAGGGCTTCACGCTCGCGGCGTTCGAGGCGCGCACGGGCCTGCCCGCCGCTGCGCTGGAGCC
>WGBS01000194.1 GCA_015494165.1 Gammaproteobacteria bacterium
CTATCTCGCAGGCCTGGAGGGTGTTGTCGAGCAGCACGGCGACCGTCATGGGCCCGACGCCGCCCGGCACGGGCGTGATCCAGGCGGCGCGCTCGCGCGCGCCCTCGAAGTCCACGTCGCCCACGAGCCGCCCGTCCGGGGTGCGGTTGATGCCGACGTCGACGACGATGGCGCCCGGGCGCACCCATTCGCCCGGGACGAGCCCGGGCTTGCCCACGGCGACCACCAGGATCTCGGCGCGGCCGACGTGCGCATGGAGGTCGCGGGTGAAGCGGTGGCAGACGGTGACGGTGCAGCCGGCGAGCAGGAGCTCGAGCGCCATGGGCCGCCCGACGATGTTGGAGGCGCCGACCACCACCGCCTCCTTGCCGTGGAAGCGCTCGCCCGTCCGGGCGAGCACGTGCTCGAGCAGCAGCATCACGCCGCGGGGGGTGCAGGGCCTGAGCAGCGGCAGGCGGACCGCCAGCCGGCCCATGTTGTAGGGGTGGAAGCCGTCGACGTCCTTGCGCGGGTCGATGCGCTCGATCACGGTCTCGGTGTCGAGGTGGGGCGGCAGGGGGAGCTGCACCAGGATGCCGTCGATGGCCGGGTCGGCGTTGAGGGCGTCGATGCGCGTGAGGAGCTCGGCCTCGGTGACGTCCGCCGGCAGGTCGTGGGCGCGGGAGACGAAGCCCACCTCCTCGCAGGCGCGGCGCTTGTTGCGGACGTAGATTCGCGAGGCGGGGTCGTCGCCGACCAGGATGACGGCCAGGCCCGGCGGGCGCAGGCCGGCGGCGCGGCGCGCCTCGACCCGGGCCCGCACGCGGGCCTTGAGGTCTTGGGCGATCGCCTTGCCGTCGATGATGCGCGCGCTCACGGGTCGCGGGCCGGCCTGGGGAGGCGCGGATTCTCGCACGCGCACCGGGGGTGAACAAGGCGGTGCCGGCCCGGTCTAAGGAGCGGGCACCGGGCCGGACGTCGGGTATAATGCACCTTTGACGCGGGGCCGCAGGGCGCGTACCATCGCGGCGCCTCGCGCCCGGGCCCCGTGGAGCTCGGGGTATAGCGCAGTCTGGTAGCGCGCCTGCTTTGGGGGCAGGATGTCGGGGGTTCGAATCCCTCTACCCCGACCAGGCCCGAAGCCAACGGCCGGCGCGCCCGGCCCGGCCCCGGTAGCTCAGCTGGATAGAGCAAGAGCCTTCTAAGCTCTGGGTCGGGGGTTCGAGTCCTCCCCGGGGCGCCAAGCGCGGGGCCGGCCGCGGGCCGGCCCGCCGATGGTGAGCGTAGCTCAGTTGGTAGAGCTCCGGATTGTGGATCCGGCGGTCGTGGGTTCGAGTCCCATCGCTCACCCCAGTCTCCCCCGCCGGCGGCCGCGTGCCGCGGCCGCCGGAGTGTTGAACGCGCGCGGCGGTTGTGGTTCACTTAGCCGCCGCGAAGGGCCGTTAGCTCAATTGGTAGAGCAGCTGGCTCTTAACCAGTCGGTTCGGGGTTCGAGTCCCTGACGGCCCACCATCTTTCCTTCTTCCGGGCTTCCTTCCTTTCGTGCACACGAACGATCCGGCGGACGCAGCGTCCCCCACGTCCCCTGCAGGCGATGATCCCGCGCGCGGCCCCGCGGACGGAGCCCCGTCCGGGGCGGCGGGCGCGCGGCCGGTGGGCGTGACGGCGCCGCGGCGCGCGGGCAGCGAGGTGGAGTGGCGATGGACGTGACCGTGGAGCAGACGGGGGGGCTCGAGCGGCGCCTGAAGGTGGAGGTGCCGCCCGAGCGCATCGAGCAGGCGGTCGAGGAGCGCCTCAGGGGGCTGGCGCGCCGCGTGCGGGTGCCGGGCTTCCGGCCGGGGAAGGTGCCCTTCCGCATCGTGCGGCAGCGCTACGGCGCCCAGGTGCGCGACGAGGTGCTGGGCGAGGTCATGGAGGAGACCCTGCGCGAGGCGCTGGCCCAGGAGGGGCTGCGGGTCGCCGGCGGACCGCGCATCGAGGAGGCGAGCGCCCAGCCGGGCGAGCCGCTGCGCTACACGGCGGTCTTCGAGGTCTATCCCGAGATCGAGCTCAAGGACATCGCGCAGCTTCGCGTGCGCCGCCCCGTGGCCGAGGTGACCGAGGCCGACGTGGACGCCATGATCGAGCGGCTGCGCGAGCAGCGCGCCACCTGGGAGAAGGTCGAGCGCCCGGCGCGCGAGGGCGACCGCGTGATCCTCGACTACGAGGCCGAGGCCGCCGACGGCGGGGAGATTCCGGGCGGAAACCGGGTCCAAGGTCAGGAGGAGGTGCTCGGCTCCGGGCGGCTGCTGGACGAGATCGACCAGGCGCTGCGCGGGGCGGCCGCCGGCGAGACGCGCGAGGTGCAGGTGCGCTTTCCCGAGGACCACCCGAACGAGGCGCTGCGGGGCCGCGAGGTGACCTTCCGCGTCACCGTGCGCGAGGTCGCCGAGAAGCGGCTGCCGGAGGTGGACGAGGCCTTCGCGCGCGCCTTCGGCGTCCAGGAGGGCGGCGTCGACGCCCTGCGGCGCGAGGTGCGCGCCAACATGGAGCGCGAGCTGCACGAGGCCCTGCGCCGGCGCACCCGGCGGCGCGTCATGGACGCGCTGCTCGAGGCCAACCCGGTCGAGCTCCCGGCCGGCCTGGTGGCGCAGGAGGTCGCGCGCCTGCGCGAGGACCTCGAGCGGCGTCTGGCGAGCCTGGGCCAGCTCCAGGGCAGCCTCAAGGAGCTGCCGGACGAGCACTTCGAGCCCGAGGCGCGCCGGCGCGTGGCGCTCGGCCTGATTCTCGCCGAGCTCGTGCGCAGCCAGGGTCTCAAGGCCGACCCGGAAAAGGTGCGCGCCGCGGTCGAGCGCATCGCCTCGGCCTACGAGAAGCCGGAGGAGGTGGTGCAGTGGTACTATGCCAACCGCCAGCTCCTCGAGGGCGTCGAGGCCGGCGTGCTCGAGGACGAGGCGGTGGACTGGGTTCTCGCGCACGCCCAGGTCGAGGACGAGCCCCTCGGCTTCGAGGAGGCGGTGCGCGACGAGAGCGCCAAGACGGCCTAAAGTCGACCACCGGGGGTACCGATATGCACGACAGAGGCGCAATGGACGCCAAGGCCCTGAACCTGGTGCCGATCGTCATCGAGCAGACCGCTCGGGGCGAGCGGGCCTACGACATCTACTCGCGCCTGCTCAAGGAGCGGGTGGTGTTCCTGGTGGGGCCCGTGGAGGACTACACGGCGAACCTGGTGGTGGCGCAGCTGCTGTTCCTGGAGGCCGAGAACCCCGACAAGGACATCCACCTCTACATCAACTCGCCGGGCGGGTCGGTGACGGCCGGGCTGGCGATCTACGACACGATGCAGTTCATCAAGCCGGACGTGAGCACCATGTGCGTGGGGCAGGCCGCCAGCATGGGGGCGGTGATCCTCGCCGGCGGCGCCAAGGGCAAGCGCTACGCCTTGCCGCACTCGCGCATGATGATCCACCAGCCCCTCGGCGGCTTCCAGGGCCAGGCGACGGAGTTCGAGATCCACGCGCGCGAGATCCTCAAGATCCGCGAGCAGCTCAACCGCATCCTCGCCAGGCACACGGGGCAGCCGCTGGAGAAGATCCAGGTCGACACCGACCGCGACTTCTTCATGAGCGCGGGTGACGCGAAGGAGTACGGCCTGATCGACGACGTGCTCGAGGTGCGCGCCGCGGCGGCCGGCTGATCCGACGGGCCTGCCGCCCGCGGCTACCCGGCCGTCCGGCGGGTTTTTCGTGACCCTCGTCACCCTCGCGCAGTGCGCGGGCGGCAGGCCTGCCGGCTCAGCCGGCCGTCGCGGCGCGCACCTCGAGCACGTCGTCGATCAGGCCGTACTCCTTCGCGTCGCCCGCGCTCATGAAGAAGTCGCGGTCGGTGTCGACCTGGATCTTCTCCAGCGGCTGCCCGGTGTGACTGGCGAGGA
>WGBS01000195.1 GCA_015494165.1 Gammaproteobacteria bacterium
GCCGCGTACCACTCCAGCCAGCGCGCGGGCGGCAGGTCGCGCGGATAGAAGGGCCCGCGCCAGTGCGGGTAGTGCCAGCCCGAGGTGCCGACGCGCACCCGGCCCGCCGTCATCGGATCTCCTCGGTGGCGTAGCGCTTCTCGAGGATGCGCGGGCGGATCAGGGCGTAGCCCTGGAGCTGCCAGTGGGCGAGCTCGGTAATGGCCGAGGGCACCACCAGCACGAAGTCCTGCAGGTCCTCGGGCCGGTAGCCGTAGTCGGCCAGCGACAGGCCGCAGACGCGGAACTCCACCCCGAGATCGGCGTAATAGCGCATCCGCTCGACGGCCGTGCGGTAGCGCGCATAGTTGCGGCGCGCGAGCGTCACCAGCTCCTGGCCGTGCAGCACCACCTTGATGTCGAGCTCCTCGGGCGCGTAGCCGTAGGGCTCGGCGAGCAGCGGATTCATGAGCGAACGGATCCAGTAGAGCGCGGGGCCGATCTTGGCCGGATCGTCGAAGTAGAAGTCGAAGACGACCTTCTGCGGCGTGTACGGGGTCTGGACGCGCTCGCCGGCGCCGCAGGCCAGCGCCCAGGCGGCGAGCGCGGCGGCTGCCACGCGTGTCAGGGGCTTGTCCATGACGGCGTCTCCTGTGGCGCTCCCAGCCCGAGTATAGGCGGGCGCGGCGCCGCGGGCTCAGCGCCCGCCGCCGAGCCAGTCGCCGACGGCGCGCACGACGGCCTCGGGGCCGTCGTCCGGGCCGAACCGCAGGACGCGGTTGGCCTCCTCCGGCGCGGGGGGGCGCCAGCGCCCGAGCTGGCGGCGCATGATGTCGACGTCGGCCTCCGAGGGGTCGGCGCCCGCGGCGGCACGCGCGCGCACGCGCGCGGCCAGGACCTCCTCCGGGGCCTCGAAGGCGAGGATGGCGAAGGGCACGCCGCGCCGGCGTGCGAGCTCCCGGAAGGGCGCGCGGTGCTCGGGCAGCAGGAAGGTGGCGTCCACGATCACCGGCAGGCCCGCCGCGAGCACCGTGTCGGCCAGCTCCAGCAGGCGCGCGTAGGTGCGCCGGTGCGCCTCCGGCGTGTAGATGCCCTGGTCGGCGCCGGAGCCGGTGCGCGCCTCCGGCGGCAGCCCGAAGAGGCGCTTGCGCTCGACGTCGGAGCGCACGCGCACCGCGCCGAGCGCCGCCAGCAGCCCCTCGCTGCCCGTGGTCTTGCCCGCACCGGCCACGCCCGCCGTCAGCAGCAGCGCCGGGCGCGGCGGCGCCGCGTAGCGCTCGGCGAGCCCAACGTAGGTGGCGTACTGCGTGCGGGCCTCCGCGGCCTCGCGCTCGTCCAGCCCGGGCTGGGCGAGGCGGATGCGCGCGACCTTGGCGCGCACCATGGCGCGGTAGGCCTGGTAGTAGCGCAGCACCGCAGTGCCGGCGTAGTCGCCGGTGTGGGCGAGATAGGTGTCGAGGAAGCGTGCGGCGAGCGCCGCTTGCCCGCGCGCCTCCATGTCCATGACGAAGAAGGCCGCCTCGCTGACGACGTCGATCCAGCGCAGGTTGTCGTTGAACTCGATGCAGTCGAAGATCACGAGCTCGCCGTCCACCAGCGCCATGTTGCCGAGGTGCATGTCGCCGTGGCACTCGCGCACGAAGCCCTCGCGCTTGCGCGCGGCGAGCACCGGGCGCAGGCGGGCGTACTGCTCCTCGGCCCACCGGCGCAGACGCTCGAGCTGCTCGCGTTCGGCGTCGGTCCCGAGCAGCGGCGCGATCTGCTCGAAGTTCTGGCGCACGGGGAAGTGCACGCGCTCGGGCTCGCCATAGGGCGTGTCGGGACCCGCGACCGCGACACGGGCGTGGAAGGCGGCGGCGGTGCGGGCGATGCGGTCGACGAGCGCCGCGTCCACCTCGCCGCGCTCGAGCAGGCGGTCGAGGAGGGACTCCTGCGGGAAGCGGCGCATGTGCACCGCGTACTCGATGGCTGCGCCCGCGCCGCCCAGCACCGGTGCCTCCGGCGTTCCCGTGATGGCGACCACGCCCAGGTAGAAGTCGGGCGCGAGGCGGCGGTTGAGGCGCACCTCCTCCTCGCAGCAGCGGCGGCGCCGCTCCAGGGTGCTGAAGTCGAGGAAGCCGAGGTCGAGCGGCTTCTTGATCTTGTAGGCGTGCTCGCCGGCCAGCAGGACGTGGGAGATGTGCGTCTCTATAATCTCCACGCGGTCCACCGGGTGCGGGTAGCGCGCCGGGTCGCGCAGCGCCTCGACCAGCGCCGCCTGCCGCTCCAGGTCCAGCTCGGCCATCTCCAGCTCCGTCGCCAGCGAAAGGGAAGCACGAATCATATGCGAAGGCCCGCCGCCGCACGAACCGTTCTCACGTCCCGCCCTCGAGGCCAGCGGCGCGGTGGGGCCTCGATCCTGACGCGTAACGGCTGTGTGCCCCCGGTGCGCGGGTGGCCCGCGGCGCGCTGGGACGATGGCTAGAGGCAGGCGCCGCAGGAGGCGTGGCAGGCGCCGCGGGGCGCGCCGCCGCGCGGGCTGGCGCAGGCGCATCGCCCTGCGCGCGGCCGTTCTGGGGCTGCTCGCGCTGGCGGCGTGGGTGGCCTGGCTCGACCTGCGCATCCGCAGCGAGTTCGAGGGCAGGCGCTGGGAGCTGCCGGCGAGCGTCTACGCGCGGCCGCTCGAGCTCTACGAGGGGGCTGCGGTGGGGCGCGAGGCCGTGCTCGGCGAGCTCCGGCGGCTCGGCTACCGCCCGGTGCCGGGCGCGCCGCGCCCCGGAACCTACGCGCTCGAGGGCGCGCGGCTGCGCCTCCACACCCGGCGCTTCCGCTTCTGGGACCGCGAGGAGCCGCCCCGGCGCGTGACGGTGCGCTTCGCGGGCGCGCGCGTGGCCGGCCTCGCCACCTCCGGCGGTGGCACGCTCGCGCTGCTGCGCCTCGAGCCCGCCCTGGTGGGCAAGTTCTATCCCAGGCACCGCGAGGACCGCGTGCTGGTGCGCCTCGACCAAGTGCCGCGCCTGCTGGTCGACGCCCTCGTCGCGGTGGAGGATCGCGGCTTCTGGCGCCACCACGGGGTGGATCCGCGCGCCATCGCGCGCGCCCTGTGGGCCGACATCCGCGCCGGCGCGCTCGTGCAGGGCGGCAGCACGCTGACCCAGCAGCTCGTCAAGAACTTCTTCCTCGGCGGCGAGCGCACGCTGCGGCGCAAGGCCACCGAGGCGGTGATGGCGCTGCTGCTCGAGCTCCACTACTCGAAGGAGGAGATCCTCGAGGCCTACCTGAACGAGGTCTACCTCGGGCAGGACGGCCCGCGCGCCATCCATGGCTTCGGTCTCGCGAGCCGCTTCTACTTCGGCCGGCCGCTCGAGGAGCTCGACCTGCCGCGCATCGCGCTGCTGGTGGGGCTGGTGAAGGGGCCGTCCTACTACGACCCGCGCCGTCACCCGCGCCGCGCGCGCGAGCGCCGCGACCTGGTGCTGCGCCTGCTCGCCGAGCGCGGCGTCGTCGGCCGCGCCGAGGCGGCGCGCGCGGCGCGCGCGCCGCTCGGGGTCGTGCCGCGCCCGCCCGCGCTCGCCGAGTACCCGGCGTTCATGGACCTCGTGCGCCGCCAGCTCGCGCGCGAGTATCGCGAGGAGGACCTGCGCAGCCAGGGCCTGCGGATCTTCACCACCCTCGACCCGCTCGTGCAGGCGGCCGCCGAGCGCGCCCTGACACGCGGCATCGCCGCGCTGGAGCGCGCGCGCGGGCTGCCGCGCGGCAGCCTCCAGGGCGCGGTCGTGGTGCTCGACGCCGGCACGGGCGAGGCGCTGGCGGTGGTGGGCGGGCGCGATCCCCGCTACGCGGGCTTCGACCGCGCGCTCGATGCGCGCCGTCCGGTCGGCTCGCTGGTCAAGCCCGCGGTCTACCTGGCGGCCCTGGCCCATCCCGAGCGCTGGACCCTCGCCACGCTCGTCGAGGACGAGCCGCTCGAGGTACCGCTGGAAGACGGCGGCGTCTGGGCGCCTCGCAATTACGACGAGCGCTTCCGCGGTCCGGTCCCGCTCTATCGCGCGCTCGCCGAGTCGCTCAACGTCCCCACGGCGCGCGTGGGCCTGGAGGTGGGCGTGCCCGCGGTGGTGGACGTGTTGCGCCGCCTCGGCGTGCGCCGTCCCCTGCGGCCCTATCCGGCGCTGCTGCTCGGGGCCGTGAGCCTCACGCCGCTGGAGGCGGCGGGCGCCTACCTCACGCTCGCCACGGGCGGCTTCCGCACCCCCGTGCGGGCGACCCGGGCGGTGCTGACCGCCGAGGGCGAGCCCCTGTCGCGCTATCCGCTCGAGACCGAGGCGGTGCTCGATCCGCGCGTGGTCTTCCTGGTCGACCACGCCCTGCAGCGCGTGGCGCGCGAGGGCACGGCGCGCGGCCTGGCGCGCTACCTGCCGGTGGAGCGGCTCGGCATCGCCGGCAAGACCGGCACCACGGACGATCTGCGCGACTCCTGGTTCGCGGGCTTCACGGGCAACCGCCTCGCCGTCGTCTGGCTCGGCCGCGACGACAACGCGCCGGTGGGGCTCAGCGGCGCGGCGGGCGCGCTGCAGGTGTGGGGACGCCTCATGGCCGGCCTGCTACCGACGCTGACGCCGTTCGCGCCCGTCGAGCCCGAAGGCATCGAGTGGGCCCGCATCGACCCTGTCAGCGGGTTGCGCGCTGACGGTGGCTGCGCGGGCAGCGTAGAATTGCCTTTCATCGCCGGCTCGGCGCCCGTGGAGCGGGCCCCCTGCGCCGGCGCCCCGGGCCCGCTGAGATGGCTGCGCCGCATCTTCGACTGACGCGACCGACCGTCCTCCCCGCCGCGCTCCCGCTGCTCGCCGTGCTGGCGGCCGCGGGCTGCGCCACGGCGCCGCCCGCGCCCGTGGCCGAGCCGGGCGGCGCGCCGATGGAGGAGGCGCCGGCACCCTCGCCGGGTGCGCCTTCGGGCGCGCCGCCGGCCGTGCCTCCGGCGCGCGGGCCGGTGCTCGCCCTCCTCGACGAGGCGCGCGCCGCCGAGCGCGCCGGCGACCTCGAGGGGGCGGCCGCGTCGGTCGAGCGCGCGCTGCGCATCGCCCCCCGCGACGCCGCCCTCTGGCATCGCCTCGCGCGCATCCGCCTGGCGCAGGGGCTGTGGCGGCAGGCGGAGTCGCTCGCGCGGCGCTCGCTGGCGCTCGCGCCCCGCGACCGGGCGCTCGCGGCGCGCAACTGGCGCCTCATCGCCCGCGCGCGGCGGGCGCGCGGCGACCGTGCCGGCGCGCGCGAGGCCGAGCGCCGCGCCCTGGCCCTCGAGGGCGCCGCGGGATGAGCGCCGGCGCCCCCTACGACGTCGAGCGCCTGATCGCCGAGGCGCGGCGGCTGGCGGCCGAGTACCGCCGCGCCACGGGCCGCCCGCTCGCCGGCGTCAGCGGCGAGATCGCCGAGCACGACGCCGCGCGCCTCCTCGACCTCGAGCTCTGCAGCGAGCGCCCGGGCGGCTGGGACGCGATCGGCCGCGGGCGTCGCGCGGGAAAGCGCATCCAGATCAAGGCGCGCGCGATCTTCGACGAGCGCAAGTCGGGCCAGCGCATCGGCCAGCTCAAGCTGGACAAGGAGTGGGACAGCGTCGTGCTGGTGCTGTTCGACGAGAACTTCGAGCCCTTCGAGATCTGGGAGGCCGAGCGGCCCGACGTCGAGGAGGCGGTGGCGGCCTCGCGCGGCGCGCGCGCGCGCCGCGGCGCCCTCAGCGTGGCGCGCTTCAAGCGCATCGGGCGCCTGGTGTGGACCCGCGAGGAGGGCGAGATCGAGGACGAGATCTGGGAGCACCCGGGGCGGTGAGCGGAGCGGCGGCGGCCAGGGAGGCGGCACGGGCGGCGCTCGGCGCGGGCGGGGCGCTGGCGCGCGCGCTGCCCGGCTTCCGCGTGCGTGCCGCGCAGCTCGCCATGGCCGAGGCGGTGGCCGAGGCGCTCGCCTCGGAAGCCACGCTGGTGGTGGAGGCCGGCACCGGCACCGGCAAGACCTTCGCCTATCTGGTCCCGGCCCTGCTCTCGGGGCGCAAGGTGGTGGTCTCCACCGGCACCCGCAACCTCCAGGACCAGCTCCACCGTGACGACCTGCCGCGCGTGCGCGCGGCCCTCGGCGCCGGGGTGCGCGTGGCGCTGCTCAAGGGGCGCGCCAACTACCTGTGCCTGCACCGGCTGGAACGCGCCCGCGGCGAGGCGGCCGCGGGCGCCCGCGCGGGGGTGCTCGAGCGCGTGGCGCGGTGGGCGGCCGGGACGCGCACCGGCGACGTCGCGGCCTGCCCGGGCGTGGCCGAGGACGATCCGGTCTGGTCGCGCATCACCTCCACCGCCGAAAGCTGCCTCGGGGCCGAGTGCGCGCACTTCGACGCCTGCTTCGTGATGCGCGCGCGCCGCGCGGCGCAGGAGGCGGATCTCGTGGTCGTCAACCACCACCTCCTGCTCGCCGACGTGGCGCTGCGGCGGGCGGGCTTCGGCGAGCTGCTGCCCGAGGCCGACGCCTACGTGCTCGACGAGGCCCACCAGCTCCCGGCGGTGGCGACGCGCTTCTTCGGCACGGTGGTGACGGCGCGCCAGCTCCAGGAGCTCGCGCGCGACGTGCGCCAGGAGCAGCTCGCCGAGGCCCCGGAGATGCCCGCCCTGCGCGCCGAGGCCGACGCCCTCGAGCAGGCCCTGCGGCGGCTGCGGCTCGCCCTCGAGGCGCTGCCCGAGCGCGGGCCCTGGCCCCCGGCGCGCCAGGGGGCGACCGCGCGCGAGGCGGCGGCGGGCGTGGGCGCGGCCCTCGACGCGC
>WGBS01000196.1 GCA_015494165.1 Gammaproteobacteria bacterium
CCTACTACCTCGGGATCTTTCTCGTCGGTGCCTACCAGGAGATCCTCGGCGACATGCACAACCTGTTCGGGGACACCGACTCGGCGAACGTGGTGCTCGAGGGCGAGGGCTGGCGGCTGGAGGAGCCGCTGCGGGGCGACACCGTCGACCGCCTGCTGCGCTACGTGCACTTCGACCCCGCGCGCCTGCGCGCCGCCTACGCCGCCAAGCTGGAGGCGGCGGGCCTCGGGCCCGCGCGCGCCGAGGCCGTGCGGCACATCCTCGAGGCCGGCCTGGAGGGCTACACCTATCTGGAAGACTGAGGGGGGGCGGGACGCGGTGGCGACGATCTACGACCTCAAGCCGCGCTTCCAGGCGCTGCTGCGGCCGCTGGTGCGGCGGCTGGCCGCCGCCGGCTGCACGCCCAACGCCGTCACCTGGGCGGCCTTCCTGCTGTCGGCCGCCGAGGGCGCGGCGCTCGCAGCGGCGCCGGGCGCGGCGGGCCCGCTGCTCGCCCTGCCGGCGGTGCTGCTCGTGCGTATGGCGCTCAACGCCATCGACGGCATGCTCGCGCGCGAGCACGGCATGCGCACGCGCCTCGGCGCCATGCTCAACGAGACCGGCGACGTGGCGAGCGACCTCGCGCTCTACCTGCCCCTGGCGCTCGCGCCGCAGGTGCCCGCCGCGGCGCTGGTGGCGGCCGTCGCCTGCGGCGTGGTGGCCGAGGTGGCGGGGCTCGCCGCGCTCGCCGCGGGCGCGGCGCGCCGCTACGACGGCCCGCTCGGCAAGAGCGACCGCGCCTTCGCCTTCGGCGCCCTGGGGCTCGCCCTCGGCCTCGGCGCGGGCGGCGCCTGGGTGGGGCCCGCGCTGTGGCTGCTCGCCGCGCTCGGTCTCGCGACGGCCGCCAACCGCATGCGCGCCGCCCTGCGCGAGGGCCCGCCGTGAGCCTGCCCGCGCACCTGACCGCGCCGGTGCTGTGGACGATGGCGGCGGTCCTCGCCGCCCTCGCGCTCGCCACGGCGCTGGCCGCCCGGCGGCGCGCGCGCGACCCCGAGGGCGCGCGCGAGCTGTGGCTGCGCGTGCGCTCCTGGTGGGTGATGGTGGCGGTCTTCGCCGTGGCCGTGCTCCTCGGCCCGCGCGCCTCCATCGTCTTCCTCGCCTTCGTCAGCTACCTGGCGCTCAAGGAGTACCTCTCCCTGATCCCCACCCGGCGCGCCGACCGCCGCGTGCTGTTCTGGGCCTACCTCGCCATCCCCGTGCAGTACTGGTGGGTGGCGGACGCCTGGTACGGCATGTTCGTGATCTTCATCCCGGTCTACATGTTCCTGCTGCTGCCGGCGCGCATGGTGCTGGCCGGCGAGACGCGCGGCTTCCTGCGCGCCGCGGGCACCCTGCACTGGGGGCTGATGAGCACCGTCTTCGCCCTCAGCCACGCCGCCTACCTGCTCGCCCTGCCGCCCGAGGGTAACCCGGCGGGAGGACGCGCGGGGCTGCTGCTCTACCTGGTGCTGCTGACCGAGCTCAACGACGTCGCCCAGTACGTCTGGGGGCGCCTCCTCGGCCGCCGGCCCGTGGTGCCGCGCGTCAGCCCGCGCAAGACGCTCGAGGGGCTGGCCGGCGGCGTGGCGACGACGGTGGTGCTCGCCGTGCTGCTCGCGCCGTGGCTGACGCCGCTCGCGCCGCTCGAGGCCCTCGGCGCGGGGCTGCTGATCGGCCTCGGCGGCTTCGCCGGCGACGTCACCCTCTCGGCCGTCAAGCGCGATATCGGCGTCAAGGACAGCGGCACGCTCATACCGGGCCACGGCGGCGTGCTCGACCGCGTCGACAGCCTCACCTACGCCGCGCCCCTGTTCTTCCACTATGTCGTCTACCTGCACTACTGAGGCCGACGGCCCGGCACCGCTCGCGCAGGCGCTGTTCTTCGCGCTCGTCGTGCGCCCGCTGGTGCTGGTGGTGCTCGGCCTCAACGTGCGCGGGCGCGAGCGCCTGCCGCGGCGCGGGCCCGCCGTCCTCGTCGCCAACCACAACAGCCACCTCGACACCCTCATCCTGATGAGCCTCTACCCGCTGCGCGCCCTGCGCCGGCTGCGGCCCGCGGCCGCCGCCGACTACTTCCTGCGCACGCGCTGGCTGGCGTGGTTCGCCCGCCGCGTCATGGGGATCGTGCCCGTGGCGCGTGGTGCCGCCCGCGGCGCCGACCCGCTCGCCGGCGCCGAGGCGGCCCTCGCCCGCGGCGAGATCCTGATCCTCTACCCCGAGGGCACGCGCGGCGAGCCCGAGCGGCTCGCGCGCTTCAAGGGCGGGGTGGCGCGGCTCGCCGAGCGCCATCCGCAGGTGCCCTTCCACCCGGTCTACATCCACGGCGCCGGCAAGGCCCTGCCCAAGGGCGAGGCGCTGCTCGTGCCCTTCTTCTGCGACGTGCTGGTGGGCGAGCCGCTGCGCTGGAACGGCTCGCGGCGCGCCTTCCGCGAGGCGCTCGAGGCACGCATGCGCGCGCTCGCGGCCGAGGGGGGCTTCCCGCCGTGGGAGTGAGGGCGGCGCTGGCGGTGGCGGCCCTCTGGGGCTTCGCCGAGGCGACGCTGTTCTTCCTGGTGCCGGACGTGTGGCTGACGCTGCTCGCCGCGCGCGCCGCCGGCACGCCCGCGCCCTGGCGCCGCCTGCTGCTGCCCGCCTGCCTCGCCGCCACCGCGGGTGCGCTCGCCGGCGGGCTCCTGATGCACGCCTGGGGCGCGCACGAGCCGGCCGCGGCGCTCGCCGCCGTCGAGCGCGTGCCCGCGGTCTCGGCGGAGATGGCCGAACGGGTGCGCGCCGGGCTCGAGGCGCACGGGCTCGCGGCGCTCTTCCTCGGCCCGCTCACGGGCACGCCCTACAAGCTCTACGCCGTGCAGGCGGGCGCGCTCGGCATCGGTGCGGCCGCCTTCGCGGCCGTCAGCGTGCCCGCGCGCCTCGCGCGCTTCCTCGTGCTAAGCTGGGCCGCGGCCGCGCTGGCGCGCCGGCTGCCGCCGCGCCGGCGGGTGCCCGCGGCGCTCGCCGCGTGGGCGGTGTTCTACGCGTGGTTCTTCAGCGTCATGCCGGGCTGAAGGAGGGATGCGCATGCCGGAAATCCGTATCGAGCGCGACCCGCCGCGCGAGCGGCTCGAGGCCCTCGGGGTCGAGGGCTGGCCGGTGTGGAGCTGCGGGGTCTCGACCTTCCCCTGGACCTACGACGAGATCGAGACCTGCTACCTGCTCGAGGGCGAGGTGGTGGTCACGCCCGAGGGCGGCGAGCCCGTGACCATCCGCGCCGGCGACCTCGTCACCTTCCCGAAGGGGCTCTCGTGCACCTGGGAGGTGCGCAGCCCCGTGCGCAAGCACTACAGCTTCGGCGGGTGAGCGCCTTGGACCGCTTCGTCCTCGACACCAGCGTCTTCACCAACCCCGACGTCCACGGGCAGTTCGACGCCGACCCCCTCGAGGCGCTGCGCGTCTTCCTCGGCATCGCCGAGCGCGCGCGCGCCGAGCTCTACATGCCGACCTCGGTCTACGAGGAGCTCGGCCGCATGCGCGAGCTCGGCCCGCTCGCCGCCGACTTCGAGACCGTGGTGCGCATCCGCTCGCCGCGCAAGGCCGGCCTCAGCCTGCCGGGGGAGATCCTCTACGAGTTCATCGAGGAGGTGCGCCGGCGCATCGACAAGGGCCTGCGTGTGGCCGAGGAGGCGGCGCGCAGCGCGGCGCAGGCGCCGGTGGACGCCGACGTCGGCCGCCTCATCAACCACCTGCGCGAGCGCTACCGCGAGGCCCTGCGCCAGGGGATCCTCGACAGCCGCGAGGACGCCGACGTGCTGCTGCTCGCCTACGAGCTCGACGGCGTGCTGGTCTCGGGCGACGAGGGCCTGCGCAAGTGGGCCGACAAGGTGGGTGTGCGCATCGTCGGCCCGCGCCACCTGCGCCGCATCCTCGAGAACCTGGTCCCGGGCGGCGCGGAGCCGGCCTAGCCCGCGCGCAGGCGCGCGCGCGCGCGGCGCGCGGCCGCGCGCACCTGGCGCGGCGCGGTGCCGCCGAGGTGGTCGCGCGCCGCCACCGAGCCCTCCAGCGTCAGCACCTCGTAGACGTCCTCGCCGATGCGCTCGCTGAAGCCGCGCAGGGTCTCGAGCGGGAGCTCGGCGAGGTCGCAGCCGCGCTCGACGCACAGGCGCACCGCGCGGCCGACGATCTCGTGCGCGTCGCGGAAGGGCACGCCCTTGCGCACCAGGTAGTCGGCGAGGTCGGTGGCGGTGGCGAAGCCGCGGCGCGCGGCCTCGCGCATGCGCTCGCGGTCGAGCGCGAGGTGCGGGAGCATGTCGGCGAAGGCGCGCACGCAGTCGCGCGCGGTGTCGGCCGCATCGAACAGCGGCTCCTTGTCCTCCTGGTTGTCCTTGTTGTAGGCGAGCGGCTGCGCCTTCATCAGGGTGAGGAGCGCCTGCAGGTGGCCGAAGACGCGCCCGGCCTTGCCGCGCACCAGCTCCGGCACGTCCGGGTTCTTCTTCTGCGGCATGATGGAGGAGCCGGTGCAGAAGCGGTCCGGCAGCTCCACGAAGCCGAACTGCGCCGAGGACCACAGCACGAGCTCCTCGGCCATGCGGGAGAGGTGCATCATGAGCGTGGCCGCGCAGGCCGCGAACTCGATGGCGAAGTCGCGGTCGCTCACCGCATCGAGCGAGTTCTCCGCCACCGCCTCGAAGCCGAGCTCGCGCGCGACGAACTCGCGGTCGACGGGAAAGCTGGTGCCCGCCAGCGCCGCCGCCCCCAGCGGCAGCACGTTGACCCGCCGGCGGCAGTCGGCGAGCCGCGCGCGGTCGCGCTCGAGCATCTCGAACCAGGCGAGCATGTGGTGGCCGAAGGTGACGGGCTGGGCCACCTGGAGGTGGGTGAAGCCCGGCATCACCGTCTCCGCCTCGCGCTCGGCGAGGTCCACGAGCGCCTCCTGCAGGCGCGCGATCTCGGCGCGCAGGCCGTCGATGGCCTCGCGCAGCCACAGGCGCACGTCGGTCGCGACCTGGTCGTTGCGCGAGCGGCCCGTGTGCAGCTTCTTGCCCGCCTCGCCGATGCGCTCGATGAGGCGCGCCTCGATGTTCATGTGCACGTCCTCGAGCGCCTCGGACCACTCGAAGCGCCCGGCCTCGATCTCGGCGCGGATGGCCTCGAGCCCCTCGACGATGGCGCGGGCCTCGTCCTCGCCCAGCACGCCCGCGCGCGCCAGCATGCGCGCGTGCGCGATGGAGCCGGCGATGTCCTGGCGGTAGAGGCGGCGGTCGAAGCCGACGGAGGCCGTGAAGCGCTCGACGAAGGCGTCGGTCGGCTCGGCGAAGCGCCCGCCCCAGGGCTTGCGGCCCGCGCCCTTCTTCTCCCCCTCGCCCATGCCCTTCTCCCGGATGCCCGGCGCGAGTATACGGGATCGGCGCGCGGCGGGCAGGGCGCGCCGCCGCCGGCCGCGGGCGCCCCGCCGCCCCGCCCGCGCTTGCAAGTCGCGGTGGCGGCGCCGAAACTTGGTGCATGGCCGGTTCCGCCAGGGGCGTGGAGGCAGGCCGGTGCGAGCGGCACTTCCTGCCGGACTTCTGCGGCGTGCGCATGGTCTTCGCCGTGGTGGTCATCGGCGAGCTCCTCGCCCTGCTGCTCGCGCTCGCGCGCGGGGCGAGGGGGACCGGCTTCTGGAGCGAGCTCAGCCTCATCTCGCTCTTCATCCAGTGGACGGCGCTGCTGGCGCTGGCGGTGCTGTGCCTGGCGCGCCCGTGGCTGTGCCGGCTGGGCAACGCCCCGGCCGCCGCGGCCGGCTACCTCATCCTGCTGGCGGTGACGGCGGCGGTGAGCGAGGCCGCCTGGCGCGCCGCCCACCTCGAGCCGCTCATGCTCCCGCTCGGCGGCCAGGGGCACGCGGCCTTCGTGCTGCGCAACCTCGCGATGGCGGCGCTCGTGGGCGCCGTCGCCTTCCGCTACCTCTACGTCCAGCACCAGTGGAAGCAGAACCTCGAGGCCGAGGCCGACGCGCGCGTGCAGGCGCTGCAGGCGCGCATCCGCCCCCACTTCCTGTTCAACAGCATGAACACCATCGCCGCGCTCACGCGCACCGACCCCGAGCGCGCCGAGCAGGCGGTGGAGGATCTCGCCGACCTGTTCCGCGCCGCCCTCGGGCGCGAGGGCGGCACGGGCACGCTCGCCGACGAGATCGCCCTCGTGCGACGCTACCTCAGCATCGAGCGCCTGCGCCTCGGCCCGCGTCTGGAGGTCGCCTGGTCCGTGGACGAGGCGCTCGGCCGCGCAGAGCTCCCGCTGCTGCTGCTGCAGCCGCTGGTCGAGAACGCCATCTACCACGGCATCGAGCCGCTGCCGGAGGGGGGGCTGGTGCGCATCGAGGCCTGGCGCGAGGGCGGCGACGTGTGCCTGCGGGTGATCAACCCGGTGCCGGAGGGCGAGGCGCCGCGCCGGCGCGAGGGGCACCGGCTGGCGCTCGCCAACGTCGCGCAGCGGCTCGCGCTCGCCTACGGCGAGCGCGGGCGCGTGGAGGTGGAGGAGCGCTCGGGGTGGTACCAGGTGACGCTGCGGCTGCCCCTGCGCGAGAAGGAGGCGAAGGATGCGGGTGCTGATCGTGGACGACGAGGCCCTGGCGCGCGACCGGCTGCGTAGCCTGCTCGAGACCCTCCCGGACTGCGAGGTGGTGGGCGAGGCCGCGGGCGGGCGCCAGGCGCTGGAGCTGGCGCAGCGGCTGCAGCCCGACGTGGTGCTGCTCGACATCCGCATGCCGGGCATGGACGGGCTGGAGGCGGCGCGCCACCTCGGGGCGCTGGAGCGGCCGCCGGCCATCGTCTTCGCCACCGCCTACGGCGACTACGCGCTGGAGGCCTTCGACGCCCAGGCCGTGGACTACGTGCTCAAGCCCGTGCGGCGCGAGCGCCTCGAGCGCGCCCTCGCCCAGGCGCGGCGGCTGACGCAGGCGCAGGTGGCCGAGCTCGAGGCCGCGCACGGCGGCGCGCCGCGCGCGCGCACGCACATCTGCGCGCGCCTGCGCGGCAACCTCCAGCTCGTGCCGGTGGCCGAGGTCTACTACTTCCAGGCCGACCAGAAGTACGTCACGGTGCGCCACCGCGGCGGCGAGGTGCTGATCGAGGAGTCGCTCAAGTCGCTGGAGCGCGAGTTCGGCGAGCGCTTCGTGCGCGTGCACCGCAACGCCCTCGTCGCCGCCGCCTATCTCGCGGGCATGGAGCGCACGCCCGAGGGGCGCTGCTACGTGCGGCTCAAGGGGATCGAGGACCGCATCGAGGTCAGCCGCCGGCACGTGCCGGGGCTGCGCAAGCGGCTCAAGGCGCTGGGGATGGCGGGGGCCTGAGCGCGGGCGCGCTCAGTCAGCGGCCGGCTCCGCCTCGTCGGCGCGGTGGGCGAGCCGGTCGCGCCCGCGCACCCGCGCCACGGCCTGGGCGATGGCCTCGTCCATGTAGCCGCCGTAGAGCTCCACGGTGTTGATGCCCACCAGACGCGGGGCGAGCTCGCGGCCGGCGGCGTCGACGAAGAGCACCGTCGGCGTCACGAACACGCCGTAGCGGTCGGCGAGGCGGTGGGTCTCCACCTCGCGGCCGCCGAAGTCGCGCACGGACTCGCCGGGGTCCAGGAGGACCTTGCGGATCAGCACCGTGCCGTCGTACTCCCCGCTGCGCAGCATGGGCTCGAGGATCTCGCGGTCGAGCACGTGGCAGTACCCGCAGTCGCTGGCGCTGAAGACGAGCATCAGCGCGCGGCCCGAGCCCTCGGCCGCGCGCCCCGCCGCGGCGAGGTCTTCGGCGACGGGCACCCGCGGCGGCTCGCCCGCGGCCGCCGCGGCCGCGAGCGCCAGCCCGAGGATGGCGCCGATCCAGCGCATGCGGCCCATTCTCACACAGGCGGCAGGGGCGGGGCCAGCCCGGGCGCTCGGTGCCGGGCGGCCGGCCGTGGCAGAATGGGCGCCCGCCGCCGATCCGGAGCCCCGCACGCCGTGCCCGAGACCCTGCGCATCGCCACCCGCCGCAGCCCGCTGGCCCTGTGGCAGGCCGAGCACGTGGCCGCGCGCCTGCGCGCCGCGCACCCGGGCCTGGCCGTGGAGCTCGTGCCCATGACTACCCAGGGCGACCGCGTGCTCGACAGCCCGCTCGCCCGCATCGGCGGCAAGGGCCTGTTCGTCAAGGAGCTCGAGCGCGCCATGCTGGAAGGACGCGCGGACCTCGCCGTCCATTCCATGAAGGACGTGCCGGTGGAGCTGCCGGAGGGGCTCGTGATCGCCGCCGTGCTCGCGCGCGAGGACCCGCGCGACGCCCTCGTCACCGCCCGCCCCGGCCTCGACCTCGACACGCTGCCGCCCGGGGCGCGCGTCGGCACCTCGAGCCTGCGCCGCCAGTGCCAGATCCGCGCCCGCCGCCCGGACCTCGAGGTGCTCGACCTGCGCGGCAACGTGGGCACGCGCCTCGCCCGCCTCGACGAGGGCCACTACGACGCCATCGTGCTCGCCGCGGCGGGCCTGCGCCGTCTCGGCGAGGCGGCGCGCATCGGCCGCCTCCTCGGCACCGACGAGCTCCTGCCGGCGATCGGCCAGGGCGTGATCGGCGTCGAGTGCCGCGCCGACGACGCGCGCACGCGCGCGCTCGTCGAGGCCCTCGAGCACGGGCCCACGCGGGTGGTGGTGGAGGCCGAGCGCGCGGTCAACGCGCGCCTCGGCGGCGGCTGCCAGGTGCCGATCGCGGCCCACGCCGTGCTCGAGCGCGGCGTGGTCGTGGTGCGCGGCCTGGTCGGCCGGCCCGACGGCAGCGACCTCGTCGAGGGCACGGCCAGCGGGCGGCCCGAGGACGCCGCCCTCCTCGGGCGGGCGCTGGCCGAGGACCTGCTCACGCGCGGCGCCGACCGCATCCTGGCCGCGCTGGAGGAGAGCGGCGGCCCGTGAGCGGGGCCCTCGAGGGCCTGGGCGTGGCCGTCACGCGCCCGGCCCACCAGGCCGGGCGCCTGTGCCGGCTGATCGAGGCCGAGGGCGGGCGCGCCATCCGCTTCCCGGCCATCGAGATCGCCCCGCCGCGCGACCCGGCGGCGGCCCAGGCGCTCGTCGACCGCCTCGAGCAGTACGATCTGGCCGTATTCATCAGCCCCAACGCCGCCGAGCGGGGCCTGGGCCTGGTGCGCGAGCGCCGCGGGGCCCTGCCGCCGGGGCTCGCGGTCGCGGCCGTCGGCGCCGGCACGGCGCGGGCGCTGCGCGCCCTCGGCATCGAGCCCGCCCTGGTCCCGGAGGGCCGCTTCGACAGCGAGGCGCTGCTCGCCCTGCCGGGGCTCGCGCCGGAGCGCGTGGCGGGGCGCCGGGTGGTGATCTTCCGCGGGGAGGGCGGGCGCGAGCTGCTCGCCCGCACGCTCCGCGCGCGCGGCGCCCGCGTTGACCACGCCGAGGTCTACCGCCGCGAGCGTCCCCGCGCCGACCCCGCGCCGCTGCTGGACGCCTGGCGGCGCGGCGCGCTGCACGCCGTCGTCGTCACCAGCGGCGAGGCCCTGCGCAACCTGTGCGCCATGGTGGGGGAGGCCGGCCGCGACGCGCTGCTCGGGACGCAGGTGGTTGGCGTGAGCGGGCGTGTGGTACAACTCGCGCGGGAACTCGGCTTCCGCCGCCCGCCGGTCGTCGCCGGGGCGGCGGCGGACGAGGCGATCGTGGAGGCGCTGCGGCGCTGGTGGCGCGGCCGGCGGCCCGCGGGCCGCTGAGGGGAGCGGACGTGGTCGAGGAAGGCAAGGAAGAGGGCGAGCGCGGCCGCGGCGGGCGGCTGGTACGCCTGGCGCG
>WGBS01000197.1 GCA_015494165.1 Gammaproteobacteria bacterium
GCAGGCCGAGGCCTCCGGCGAGCCCCTGGAAGCGCTCCTTGACCGCCGCCTCCACGCGCCCCACGGCGTCGTTGACCGCCGCCGCCACGAGGTCCTCGAGCATCTCGCGGTCCTCGCCGAGAAGGCTCTCGTCGATGCGCACCCGCCGCACCTCGTGGCGGCGGCGGTCAACGACGCCGTGGGGCGCGTGGAGGCGGCGGTCAAGGAGCGCTTCCAGGGGCTCGCCGGAGGCCTCGGCCTGCCGCCGGGCGGCCTCGGGGGCCTGCCCATCTGACGGCGATGGCCACGGGCTTCTCGGCGCTGGTCGATGCGCTGATCGAGGCGCTGCGGGTGCTGCCGGGGGTGGGGCCGCGCTCGGCGCAGCGCATGGCCTTCCACCTGCTCGAGCGCGACCGCGAGGGCGCGCGGCGCCTGGCCGATGCCCTGCTGGCGGCGGTCGAGGGCGTCGGCCGCTGCCGCGAGTGCCGCACGCTCACGGAGGCCGAGCGCTGCGCCCTGTGCGCCTCGCCCGGCCGCGACCGCAGCCTGCTGTGCGTGGTGGAGACGCCGGCGGACGTGGTCGCGGTGGAGCAGGCGACCGGCTACCGGGGGCTCTACTTCGTGCTAGGCGGCCACCTCTCGCCGCTCGACGGCATCGGCCCCGCCGAGCTCGGGCTCGACCGGCTCGAGGCGCGGCTCGCCACGGGCGAGGTGCGCGAGGTCATCCTCGCCACCAATCCCACGGTCGAGGGCGAGACGACGGCGCAGTACGTGGCCGAGCTCGCGCGCGCGCACGGCGTGCGGCCGACGCGCATCGCCCACGGCGTGCCGGTGGGCGGCGAGCTCGAGCACGTGGACGTGGGCACGCTCTCGCACGCCTTCGCCGGGCGCCATGAAATCTAAGGGGGCGGGGCCCGCCGCGGCCCCGGACAGCGCGGAGGAGCGGACATGACCGACTGCCTGTTCTGCAAGATGGCCAACGGCGAGATCGAGCCCGACCTCGTCTACGAGGACGACGAGGTCATCGCCTTTCGCGACATCAACCCGCAGGCGCCCACGCACGTGCTGGTCGTGCCGCGCGAGCACATCCCCACGCTGAACGACCTGCAGCCGCGCCACGCCGAGCTCGTCGGCCGCATGTTCCTCGCCGCCAAGGAGGTCGCGCGCAAGGAGGGCATCCAGGAGAGCGGCTACCGCACCGTCATCAACTGCAACCGCGACGCCGGGCAGGCCGTGTTCCACATCCACCTGCACGTGCTCGGCGGCCGCCCCATGGCCTGGCCGCCGGGCTGAGCGGGCGGGGTGCGGTTTGCGGTTTGCGGCGGCAGAGGCGGGAGGCGGGTATCGGGAGACGAGGGTTGGTGCGCCCTTCGGGCGCAGCCGTTTGGTCTTTCCCGTCTCCCGTGACCCGTTCCCCGTGCACTCCCGCGATGCGGCGGCAGAGGCGGGAGGCGGGGGTCGGGAGACGAGAGGTGGTGGTGCGCGCTCCGCGCGCAGCTCTTTGTCGGGGCTGGAAGCCCCTCCCACAGCCGAAAGTGACGGGAGGCGAGGGGTGGCGCGCCCTTCGGGCGCGGCCGTTTGGTTTTTCCCGTCTCCCGTTACCCGTCTCCCGTGCACTCCTGCGAAGCGGTCGCGGCAAGATGCCGCTCGCACAAGAGGAGAAGGCCGGTCGGGGCTGGGCCCTCCCACAAGGCCAGGTTGCAGGTTGCGGTTTACAGTGGCCTGTACACCGTGCCTCGTTACCCGTTACCCGTCACATGTCCCCCGCAACCCGCCGCCTGCCTGCCGTCACCCGACACGCAGAAAATGGTCGCGGTAGTGCCGCAGCTCGCGGATGGACTCGTGGATGTCCTCGAGGGCACGGTGCGCGGAGTCCTTCTGCACGGCCGCGGCCACCTGCGGCGCCCAGCGGCGCGCGAGCTCCTTGAGCGTGCTGACGTCGAGGTTGCGGTAGTGGAAGTAGGCCTCGAGGCGCGGCATCCAGCGCGCGAGAAAGCGCCGGTCCTGGCAGATGGAGTTGCCGCACATGGGCGATGCCCCCTCCGGCACGTAGGCGCGCAGGAAGTCGAGCGTCAGGCGCTCGGCCTCGCCCATGTCGACCTCGCTCGCGCGCACGCGGTCGATGAGGCCCGAGGCGCCGTGGTGCCTGCGGTTCCATTCGTCCATGCGGGCGAGCACGCTGTCGTCGTGGCGGATGGCGAGCGCCGGGCCCTCGGCCAGCACCTCCAGGCGGCTGTCGGTGACCACGGTCGCGATCTCGAGGATGGTGTCGCGGTCGGGATCGAGCCCCGTCATCTCGAGGTCGATCCAGATCAGGTTGTCGGGGCTGGGCCCGGCCATGGCGGGTTTCCGGCAGGATCCGTGCGGTTGCCGGCCATTCTAGCAGACAGTAGCCTGAGCCCCCGGAGACGGGAGAACGGGAAAGATCATTCGACCGCGCGCGAAGCGCGCACCGACTCTCGCCTCCCGACCCCCGTCTCCCGCCACTATCCAGAGGCGAGAGGCGGGTATCGGGAGACGAGGGGTGGCGCGCCCTTCGGGCGCAGCCTTTTGATTATCCCGTCTCCCGTTACCTAAGCAGGAGGAGACACGATGACCGGGCAGTGTGACCTGGCCTCGAAGCGCTGCAAGCCCTGCGAGGGCGGTGTGCAGCCCTACTCGGCCGAGGAGGCGCGCGCGATGATGGCCGAGCTCCATGGCGACTGGGAGCTGGTCGAGGACGGCAGGGCGATCGCGCGGGTCTTCCGGTTCCCGAACTTCCACGAGACCATGGCCTTCGTGAACGCCGTGGCCTGGATCGCGCACCGCGAGGACCATCACCCGGACCTCGAGGTGCACTACGGGAGCTGCCGCGTGCGCTGGTCCACGCACGCTATCGGCGGGCTGTCCGAGAACGACTTCATCTGCGCCGCCAAGGTGGACGCGCTGCTCGGCGGCTGAGGTGGGGCGGCGCGCGGCGCACGGGCGGCGGGCGGCGCCCGCGCAGGAAGGCGGGGGCGATCCCGGCACGCGGCCCGGGCGCGTGGTCGCCCACTACGGGCGCAGCGCCCTGGTGGAGGGCGCGGACGGCACGCTCGCCCTGTGCACCTGGCGGCGGCGCGCGGGGCCGGTCTACTGCGGCGACCGCGTGCGCTGGCGCGAGACCGCGCCCGGGCAGGGCGTGATCGAGGCGCGCGAGCCGCGGCGCAACGTCCTGAGCCGCGCCGACGCGCGCGGGCGCCTGCATCCGACCGCGGCCAACGTCGACCGCATCGCCGTCGTGGTGGCGCCGCGCCCGCCTCCGGGAGCGCTCACCATCGACCGCTATCTGGTCGCGGCGGCGCAGGCGGACGCCGAGCCCCTCATCGTCGTCAACAAGTGGGACCTGGTGGCCGGCGGGGAGGAGGCCACCTGGCGCGAGCGTCTCGCCCCCTACGCGGCGGCGGGCTTCCCGGTGCTGGAGGTGAGCGCGCGCACCGGCATGGGCCTCGGGCGCCTGCGCGAGGCGCTGGCGGGCGCCACCTCCATCCTCGTGGGCCAGTCGGGCGTGGGCAAGTCCTCGCTGGTGAAGGCGCTGCTGCCCGACCTCGAGGTGCGCATCGGCGCGCTGTCGGCGGCGAGCGGCGCCGGGCGCCACACCACGACCACCACCACCCTCTACCACCTGCCGGGCGGCGGCGACCTCATCGACTCGCCGGGCGTGCGCGAGTTCGGCCTCGGGCCGCTTGAGCCGCGCGCCATCCAGCGCGGCTTTCCCGAAATCGAGCGGGCCGCGGCCGGCTGCCGTTTCGCCGACTGCACGCACACGGTCGAGCCCGGCTGCGCGGTGCGCGCGGCCGTGGAGCGGGGCGAGCTCCACCCGGCACGCTACGAGGCCTACCGCAGGCTGCTGGAGCAGGTCGCGGGCCGGGATTGACCTTCGTCAAGGACCGGCCCGTCGCCCCCAGGCAAGGTGGCGGCACTTCGCTCCTTCGGAGGGAGGCTGCCCATGCCCGGAATCGGAGAGGCCGCGGCGGCGCTCATCGCGCTCGCGCTCACCGTCCACATGGCCCTGCTGGCGCGGGCCATCCACGCCAACCTGCGCCAGGGCGCCGCCTGGCGCCGGGAGCTGGCGACGCGCGTGGAGGCCGTGCCGCTGGGCGAGGCGCTGTCCGCGGCCGGCGTGGAGGTGCGGCGCTGGCTGCACGTCACGTCCGTCAACGACCTCGAGGGCGCGGTGCGCGCCTGCGAGGCCTGCGGCGGCAAGGCCGAGTGCGAGGCGCGCCTCGCCGCCGGCCGCGGCGCGCTCCCCGGCTGCCCCAACGCCGCCCTGCTCGGCGCCTGAGCGCATTCCGTCCGCCGCCGGGGCGACGGACGCTCCGCGGGCCGCGGTCAGAGCTCGACGGGGGTGTCCGTGCGGTTGCCCCACTCCGACCAGGAGCCCGGGTAGCCGCGCACGCGCGGATAGCCGAGCCAGGTGAGCACCAGCCAGGTGTGCGCCGAGCGGTGGTGCGTCTGGCAGTAGGTGATCACCTCCTTGTCGGGGGTGACGCCCAGCGAGGCGAAGCGCTCGCGCAGCCATCCTTCGTCGCGCAGGCGCAGGTTGCGCGTGCGGTCCATCGCCAGCGTCCATTCGAAGTTGACGGCCCCCGGGATGTGGCCGCCGCGCTCCGCGAAGCGCTTCAGTCCCGCATACTCGGCGGGCGAGCGCGCATCGACCAGCACCACCTCGGGGTCCTCGAGGTGCGCGAGCACGTATTCGAGGTCGGCCACCAGCTCGGGGCGCGCGATGCGGGCCTCGTAGGCGCGAGGCTCGGGCTGCCGGACGCCGCGCTCGAGGCGGTGACCCTCGTGGGCCCAGGCGTGCAGGCCCCCGTCGAGCAGGCTCATGCGCTCGTGGCCCAGCACGGCCAGCGTCCACAGCAGCCGGGCCGCGCGCCCACCGCCCTCGTCGTCGTAGGCGACGACGTGCCGCTCCGGCGTCAGGCCGATCTCGGAGAGCACGACCGATAGCTGCGCGGGCTCCGGCAGCAGGCCGCCCACCGGGCGGCGCATCGCGACGATGCGGCCGTAGTCGAGGTGCACGGCCCCCGGCACGTGGCCGGCCACGTAGGTCTCGGGCTTGATGCAGAGGTCCACGATCAGGAGCCCGGGGTCGCCGAGGCGCGGCTCGAGCGCCTCGGGGCCGACCACGAGCGGGAGCGTCTGGTCCGTCATCGGTGCACGGTCCTCCTCCGGGTCGAGGCAAGGCTTCCCCCGCGCCGGACGGCGCGTCTCCGCCCGGGGGTGGGGGGGTGCGCGGCCCGGCCGCGCCGGGCGGCAAAGGATGCGGGCGCGGGCGGCGCATTGCAACCGCACCGCGCCTGGGGAGGCCTTCGCTCAGCGCGCCTCCACCAGCTCCAGCCAGTGCCGGACGGGCACCGGCGCGGCGGCCTGCAGGTGGAGGAGGCAGCCGATGTTGGCCGTGGCGACGAGCTCGGGCGAGCCCGCGGACAGGCGCTCGAGCTTGCGCGCGCGCAGCCGCGCGGCGAGGCGCGGGTGCAGGAGCGACCAGGCGCCGGCCGAGCCGCAGCACAGGTGCGGCTCCGGCACGGGCACGGTCTCGAAGCCGGCGCGCCCGAGCAGCGCCGTCAGCCGCCCGGCAAGCCCCAGGGCGTGGCGCTGCGTGCAGGGCTCGTGGCAGGCGATGCGGCGCGGCACGCCCGGCGCGGGCGCGAGCCGCCCGGCGTGGGGCTCGAGCAGCTCCACGGGGTCGCGCACGGCGGCGGCGACGCGTGCGGCGTCCTCCGCGAGATCGGGGTCTCCGGCGAGCAGCGCCCCGTAGCGGCGCACGTGCGCCGCGCAGCCGCTCGCCGTCATCAGGAGCGGGGCGCCGTCCGCGAGCAGCGGCGCCCAGGCGCGGACGTTGCGCCGGGCGAGCGCGCGCGCGGCCTCCTCGTCGCCCAGGTGGTGGTGCAGCGCTCCGCAGCAGCCGCCGTCGCCGTCCGGCCGCACGGGGCCGATCCCGAGGGCGTCAAGCAGGCGCGCGGCGGCGGCGTCGATGCCGGGCGCGGCGGCCTCCTGCACGCAGCCGGCGGGCAGCAAAGCGCGCGCCGCATGGC
>WGBS01000198.1 GCA_015494165.1 Gammaproteobacteria bacterium
CCATCGGGGCGCCCTGGCGCACGATGCCGAGCGAGACAGTCCGCCCCGGGGCCAGCGCCTTCCTGAGGAGCGCATAGGCCCGTTCGACCGCACGCGGGCCGACCGGAACGGGCTCGCCGTCGACGCTCGCCAGCACGTCCCTTTCCTTCAGGCCGGCGGCCTCGGCGGGCCCGCCGGGGATCACATACAGCACCCGTACCGTTTCGTCGGCTCCGTAGAGCGCAGTGGCGGCGTCCCGAAGGTCCTTGGGGAAGCTGTGCCGGTTCGCGAGCCGCAGGCCCGCCGCGCGGGCGGTACGCTCTCTGCAGAAGGGGGCCGCGGCCCTCAGCAGCGGATAGGCCACCTTGTCCAGGCGCCGGTAGCGGTCCACGAAGGTCTTGAGGGCGATCTCGCGCTGCCGCTGCGCCTCGAGCTCCACGAGCGCATCGGATGGCCGGGCCGGGCGGGTGGTGGGCGCGGCGCAGCCCGTCGCCGCGGCCAGGACGACGAGCATCATCAGCAGCCGAAGACCGACGTGCGCGGAAGCCTCCATCTCGTTGTCTCCCCCTCGGAGTCCTCACCCGGCCGCCGGCGGGCCCGCGGCGGGCACGGCCGCCCGGGTCCCTTCAAGATAGCCCCGGTCCCGGACGGTCGGCATCCCCTCAGCGGGCGGCGCGCATGAGGCGGCCCTGCACCAGCGCCACGCGCAGGCGCTCGCGGTCGAGCACCGTGGGGATGGCGGGCCAGGCCTCGAGCAGCGCCACGGGGCGGGCGGCGGCGGCGCGCTCGAGACGCGCGCGCGTGGCCGGCCGCAGGGCGTCGTGCGCGAGCAGGTAGGCCGCGTGCCAGGCGTGGAAATCGGCGACCAGCGCGCGCTCGGCCTCGTCCGGCCAGTCCTCGCGCACCAGCAGCTCCGGAAAGGCCTCGGCGGGCAGGAGACGCCCCTCGAGCGCGGGGCCGACGCGCAGGCCGTGGAGGCCGAGGCCGCTGCCGTCGGCACGGCGCTCGAACCACTGCGCGCGCGGGCGCGGGCGGGCGGCGTACTCGACCAGGCGCGCGAGGCGCTCGGCGTGGCCGCGGCGCAGGCCCGTGCGGCGCGCGTAGCCCTCGCTCACGAAGCGCGCCCCGCCCGCGGCGAAGGGGCGCCAGGCGGCCGCCTCCGGCACGCCCGCCTCCCAGCGCCAGCGGCGGCTGGCGAGCAGCGCGAGCGGGCGGTCGTCGCGGCGGTCGAGGAGCCAGAGCTCGAGCCGGTCGCCGAGGGGGTAGGGCACGGGCGGGCGGCGCTCGAGAGCGGCGCGCGCCTCGGCGCCCGGGATCTCGGCCGCCGCCCGCACCCCCGCCGGGACCTCCACGCGCCGCACCTGCCAGCGGCGCCCGTCGGAGGAGTACATGCGCACGCCACCGAGGTCGACCACCTGCAGCACCCCCTGGTAGGGGTTGAGGCGGCGGATGGCGTAGTACTCGGCACGTCGGTCCACGGCAGACGGCTCACGGTGAACGGCATGCGGGGCCCGCCGGCGCGCCGCCCGCTCCCGGGGTGCAGCTCGTGCCCTGCCGCTTCCTGCCCACCGCGAGCCGTGGACCGTCAGCCGTCCACCGCGCGCGAGCCGGCCGCGCCTATCCGCCGCCCGCCACGGCGCGGGCGAGCGGGCGGTACTGCAGGGCGTAGAACATCTCGAGGTAGCGCCGCGTCTCGTCGCGCTCCAGGTTGGTGACGTACTTCCAGAAGCCGTAGATGCGCGACAGCGTCATCATGCGCTCGGCGTAGCGCGCCCAGGTGTAGCGCTCCTGCACGCGCCGCATGGCCCCCTCCGAGATGCGCAGCCAGTGTCCGGGCTCGCGCGCGCAGCGCTCGAGGAAGTCCGCCATGAGGGCCGCGGCCTCGTCGCCGTGGTTGGGGTCGATGTGGAAGCCCGAGACGCCGTGCTCGATGATCTCGAGGGGGCCGCCGTAGCGCGTGGCGAAGGTGGGCAGCCCCGAGGTCATGGCCTCGACCACGGTCAGGCCGAAGGCCTCGAAGAGGGCCGGCTGCACGAAGGCGCCGCGCCGGTCGGCGATCCAGCGGTAGAGCTCGCCGGCGAAGTTGCGGTCGAGCTGGGCGCCGATCCAGCGCACCTCGCGGTCGAGGCCATGCTCGTCCATGAGGGCGTGGATGCGCTCGGCCTGCTCGCGCTCCTCGCGGTCGGCGCAGCGCGCGGGATCCACGTGGCCGGCGACGATGAGGAGGTTGGCGGCCGCGCGCAGGCGCTCGCTGCGCCCGTACCACTCGACGAGCCCGGCGAGGTTCTTGATGCGGTCGAGGCGCGCCATCGAGAACAGCAGCGGCTTGTCGCGCTCGGCGAGCTGCCCGCGGCTCTCCGCACCGGGGCGACCCCAGACCATGGCCTCGATCTCGCCGTGCAGGCCGCGCAGGCGCCGCTCGCGCTCGGTGTAGGGGAAGTAGACGTGCGGATCGGCGCCCGGCGAGACGATGTTGAACTTGGGGTCGAAGACGTCGATGCCGTTCACCACGCGGTAGAGCCCCGGCATGGTGAAGGCCATGTAGCTCTCGTACTGGCCGACCACGTCCTCGCGCCCGGCGATCTCCTGGTAGGTGCTGGTGATGATGAAGTCGGCGGCGTTCATGGCGATGAGGTCGGCCGTGAACTGGCAGCCGAAGTGGTAGTGCGGGTCGTTCTCGCGCCAGTAGAGATCAGAATAAAGGTACTTGGGCTTCTCGAGGGCGTGGGCGATGTTGCACTGCGTCACGCGCAGGCGGTGGGCGAGCAGCGTCGCCACCAGGTTGCCGTCGGAGTAGTTGCCGATGACCAGGTCGGGGCGGCCGCCGAGCTCGGCGAGCAGCTCCTTCTCGGCATCCACGGCGAAGCGCTCGAGGTAGGGCCAGATCTCGAAGCGCGAGATCCAGTGCGGCACGATCTCGCCGCGCTCGCCGCGGAAGGGCACGCGCAGGATGCGCGCGCGCTCGGTGCCGACGATGTGCTCGAGGCGCTGGTCGCAGCTCGTGCCGCGCGCCTCCGGGATGAGGCGCGTCAGCACCACGATCTCGGGCTCGATGTCGATGCCCTGCTCGTGCAGGCGCGCGCGCATCTCGCTCTCCAGCGCGCGCACCTGGTCGAGGATGTAGACCACCTGCCCGCCGGTGTCCGGCAGCCCCAGCACCCGGCTCTGGCCGAAGTAGCCGTGCACCGAGACGATGGCGAGCTTGAAGATCATGGGGATGCGCCCGAGGAAGCGCTCGAGCGTGCCGGGCTCCGGGGCCTCGAGGATGTCGGAGAGCATGCCCAGCGTCTCGCGCATGCGCGCCACCGTGCGCCCCCAGCCGGGCTCGAAGCCGAGCCCCTCGAGCACGTGGCCGACGGCCTCCCAGCCGGCATCCTGCGGCTGGGCGGCGAGGAAGTCCTCGGCGCGGCGCAGGGCGCGGCGCAGCGTGGGCACGTCGGCGATGCGCTCGTTGAGCATGAGCTGGCGCCCCTGGCACTGGTGCACGCGCAGGAACTCCAGCAGCCGCCGGTCGCCCTTGCCGAGCTCGTCGAAGAGCTGGCTGGACAGGCGGCGGTTGAGGAACTCCACCCCGCGGCCGATGGAGCGCGCCTCGCGCAGGCGCGGGAAGTCGCGGTTGAAGGGCCCGAGGTCCACCTCCAGCACCCACTCGTCGCGCGGGCCGTCGACGAGGCGCTCCTTGAAGGCGAGGAAGTCCGAGACCGAGATCTCCTCGTGCTCCATCGCCTCGACGTGGAAGCGCAGGTAGCGCCAGCGGCCGATGCGCATGCGGATGGCGAGGCACACCCATGGGGCGTCGATGGCCGCCTCCTGCGCGCGCGAGACCGCCTCCGCCAGCACGGTGTCGCACAGCCCCTTTCCGAGGGGGTCGCTCTCGCAGAAGCGCCGGAACTCGTCCCATAGGTCCGAGCGCAGCAGGAAGGGCCGCCCCAGCGCGATGTAGCGGCGCAGCAGCAGGTAGAAGCCCTCGCGGTGGGCGGCGAGGGCCTCGGTGAAGCTGTCGCCGGCCCCGCCGCCGGGG
>WGBS01000199.1 GCA_015494165.1 Gammaproteobacteria bacterium
GGCGGCCGCGGCGCTGCCGATCCATTGATCCAGGTCATTTATCCGCGGGGTGCCGGTGCCTATCGTGGCAGCGGTGGCCCCGCCGCGGCCGCACGGAGAGGCATGAGCGATGAGCGATTCGGGAAACGCCACCCCCCTGCTGACCCCGGCCAACCGCAGGCGCTTCCCGCCCTACTGCCCCCCCGTCGAATGCAGCGCCTGCGCGCTGCTGGCGCTTTGCCGCATGGCGGGGCTGGGCGTGGACGATGCGCGCCTGGCCGAGGTCGTCGGCCGCAAGCGCCCGGTGGCGCGCGGCGCGGAGGTGCGCCGCCGCGAGCGCCGCTCGGTGATCGCGGTGCGCTCCGGCGCGCTCAAGAGCGAGATGCCGCGTCCGGGGGGCGAGGCCCAGATCGTCGCCTTCCACCTGCCGGGCGAGCTGGTGGCGCTGGCGGGGGCGGACGAGCAGGGGGCGCCCGAGGTGCGCACCCTCGCCCTGATGCCGTCCGAGGTGTGCGAGCTGCCCGTGAGCGAGCTGCTGGGCTTCGCGCCGGAGGACGCGGCGCGCTTCCACCTGCGGCTCGCGCAGGACGCGACCGCGGCGCTGCTCGCCGCCCAGCGCACGCTCGCCTGGACGCGCGGCGAGGGCGCGGAGGCGCGCCTCGCCGGCTTCCTGCTCGACATCGCCGCGCGCTTCGCCAGCCGCGAGCTGCCCGCGCAGGCTTTCCGCCTGCCCATGCCGCGGCGCGACATCGCCAACTTCCTGGGGCTGGCGGAGGAGACCGTCTGCCGGCTGTTCCGCCGCTTCCACGGCCGCGGCTGGATCGCGGTCAGCGGCAAGCGCGTCGTCCTGCGGGATCCCGCCAAGCTGCGGGCGGTGGCGGCCGGGGCGGCCGCCGACGCGAGCCCCGCCTGAGGCCCGATGGGCGCCGCGACGCCCGGCGGCCGGCGGGCGCGGCGGGACGGCGCGGCCGGCGCCCTGCTCCTCGCCGCGCTGCTCGTGGCGGCGGCCGCCGCTGCGGGTGGGCAGATCGACGAGGAGGTCGCCCGCGCGGTCTTTCCGGGCGCCGAGGCGGTGGGGCTGGTCACGGGCGAGCCGCCCGCCGCCCCCGTCTACCGCGACGGCCGCCTCGCCGGCTACGTCTTCCGCACCGACGACGTGCTGCCCATTCCGGCCTATTCCGGCAAGCCGGTGGCGATGGCGGTGGGCATCGATCTCGCCGGGCGCATCACGGGGGTGCGCATCCTGCACCACGAGGAGCCCATCCTGGTCGTCGGCGTCACCCCCGAGCACCTGCGGCGCTTCATCGGCCAGTACGCGGGCCTGAACGTGCGCCAGCGGGTGCAGATCGGCGGCTTCCGGCCCGGCTTCGTCCACCTCGACGGCCTCACCGGCGCCACCATCACGGCCATGGTGATGAACGCCTCCATCATGCGCGCCGCGCGCCGCGTGGCCGAGAGCCGCGGCATCGTCGAGCCCTCGGGCGGCGCCGGCACCACGGCCGGTTCCGCGGCCGCGGCGGGCGAGCCGCTGTGGGTGGAGAGCTGGCGCCGGCGCCGGCCGGAGATCGCCGTCCTCGGGGCGGGGCTCGCGGTTCTGGTGTGGATCCTGCTGTTCGAGGACTGGCTCGCGCGGCGGCCGCGCATCCTGCGGCCCCTGCGGCGCCTCTACCTCGTGTGGACGCTGGCCTTCGTGGGCTGGATCGCGCTCGGGCAGCTCTCCATCGTCAACGTCCTCACCTTCGTGCACGCCCTCATGGGCGAGTTCCGCTGGGAGACCTTCCTGGTCGATCCGGCGCTCTTCATCCTGTGGAGCTTCGTGGCCCTCGTCCTCATCCTCTGGGGGCGCGGCGTCTACTGCGGGTGGCTGTGCCCCTTCGGCGCCGCGCAGGAGCTCATCCAGCAGGGGGCGCAGGCGCTGCGGCTGCCCCAGCTCGAGCTGCCGAGCGTGGTGCACGAGCGCCTGTGGGCGCTCAAGTACGTGATCGCCGTGGGGCTGTTCGGCCTGTCGCTGCAGTCGGTGGGCGAGGCGGTGCGCTACGCCGAGGTCGAGCCCTTCAAGACCGTCTTCAGCCTGCACTTCCAGCGCGGCTGGCCCTTCGTCGCCTGGGCGCTGGCCCTGCTCGCGGCGAGCGCCGTCAACCGCAAGTTCTTCTGCAAGTACCTGTGCCCGCTGGGTGCGGCGCTCGCCATCCCCGCCAGGCTCAAGATCTTCGACTGGCTGCGGCGCCGGCGCGAGTGCGGGCGCCCATGCCAGATCTGCGCCAACGAGTGCGAGGTGCGCGCCATCCGCGCCACGGGCGAGATCAATCCCAACGAGTGCCACTACTGCCTGGACTGCCAGATCACCTATTGGGACGACCGCCGCTGCCCGCCGCTGGTGGAGCGGCGCCTGCGGCGCGAGCGCGCCGCGCGCCGCGCGCGCGGTGTGGCCGTGGCGCCGCCGGCGCGCAGGGCCGGCCGCCCGCAGCCGGGCCGTTGACGCAGGTCAAGGTTCCCTTGGCGCAGCGGCGCTAGAAAGGGCACGAGCACGGCCTGTATCAGCAGCGGTCGGGGGGTGACAACCATGCGAACGACCATCCGCATCCCGAAGCCGGCGGCCCTTGCCGCGGCGGTCTGCCTCGCGCTGGGGGGCCCGGCGCTGGCCGCCGACAAGGCAGGCAAGTCGGCGGGCCATCCGAAGACCACCGAGGGGGAGCTGCGCTACATGGGCCCGCCCTCTGGCGTCAAGCCCGAGGAGGTGCCTGCTCCGCCGACGCCGCCGCCCATGACGAAGGCGGAATTCGAACGCGCCAAGCGCATCTACTTCGAGCGCTGCGCCGGCTGCCACGGCGTGCTCCGCAAGGGCGCCACCGGCAAGCCGCTGACGCCCGACATCACGCTCAAGCGCGGCACCGAGTACCTGAAGGCCTTCATCAACTTCGGCTCCCCGGCCGGCATGCCGAACTGGGGCACCTCCGGGGAGCTGTCGCCGGAGGAGGTGGACCTGATGGCCCGCTTCCTCCAGCACGAGCCGCCGACGCCGCCCGAGTACGGCATGAAGGAGATGAAGGCCACCTGGAAGGTGCTCGTGCCGCCCGAGAAGCGCCCCAAGCGCAAGATGAACAGGATCAACATCGAGAACCTGTTCTCGGTGACGCTGCGCGACGCGGGCAAGGTGGCGCTCATCAACGGCGACACCAAGAAGATCGAGGCCGTCATCGACACCGGCTACGCCGTGCACATCTCGCGGCTCTCGGCCTCGGGGCGCTACCTCTACACCATCGGCCGTGACGCCGTCGTCAACCTGATCGACCTGTGGATGGATCCGCCGCAGACCGTGGCGCAGATCAAGGTCGGTCTCGAGGCGCGCTCGGTGGAGACCTCCAAGTACAAGGGCTGGGAGGACAAGTACGCCATCGCCGGCACCTATTGGCCTCCCCAGTACGTGATCATGAAGGGCGACACCCTGGAGCCCCTCAAGATCGTCTCCACCCGCGGCTTCACGGTCGACACCCAGGAGTACCACCCCGAGCCGCGCGTGGCCGCCATCGTCGCCTCGCACCAGCGCCCGGAGTTCATCGTCAACGTCAAGGAGACGGGCAAGATCCTGCTGGTCGACTACACCGACCTCAAGAACCTCAAGGTGACGACCATCGACGCGGCCCGCTTCCTGCACGACGGCGGCTGGGACCGCACGCGGCGCTACTTCCTGACGGCCGCCAACAAGTCCAACAAGATCGCCGTCGTGGACTCCAAGCGCGGCAAGCTGGTGAAGCTCATCGAGGTCGGCAAGATCCCGCACCCGGGCCGCGGGGCCAACTTCGTGGACCCGAAGTACGGGCCGGTGTGGGCGACCAGCCACTTGGGCGACGAGCACATCGCCGTCATCGGCACCGACCCGAAGGGCCACCCGCAGTACGCGTGGAAGGTGGTGCGCATGCTGAAGGGCCAGGGCGGCGGCTCGCTCTTCATCAAGACGCATCCCAAGTCGCACCACCTCTACGTCGACACGCCGCTCAATCCGGACCCGAAGCTGAGCCAGACCGTGGCGGTGTTCGACATCCGCCATCTGGAGAAGGGCTACAAGGTGCTGCCCATCGCCAAGTGGGCGAAGCTCGGCCCTGGTCCGAAGCGCGTGGTCCAGCCCGAGTTCAACAAGGCCGGCACCGAGGTCTGGTTCTCGGTCTGGAACAAGAAGGACCAGCGGTCGGCGATCGTCGTGGTGGATGACCGGACGTTGAAGCTCAAGGCCGTGATCAAGGACAAGCGCCTGGTCACGCCCACGGGCAAGTTCAATGTCTACAACACCCGCCACGACATCTACTGAGTCATGGACGGAGTGGCCGGCGTGCCGTCCGCTTCGGGCCCAGGGTAGGGCGCGTGCACACTCCTCCTCCACCTTGGGCGGGGCCCGCGTGCCCCGCCGTTTTTCTGTGTGCGCCGCGGCGCTGCTGGCGGCCGCGGTGGGGACGGCGGCGGCCGCGCCGCCGCCGGAGCGGGCGGCCGAGCTCGCGCGGCTGGTGCGCAACGACTGCGGCGCCTGCCACGGCCTGCGCCTCAAGGGCGGCCTCGGGCCGCCGCTGACGCCGCAGGCGCTCGCCGGCAAGCCCGTGGAGCTCCTGGTCGCCACCGTGCTCGAGGGGCGCGCCGGCACGCCCATGCCGCCGTGGAAGCCCTTCCTCACGGAGGAGGAGGCGCGCTGGATCGTGGAGGGCCTGCGACGTGGGGACTTCCTGGAGCGCTGAGGCGCGCGCGGCCGCCGGCGCCGCCGCGCTGCTCGCCGCGGCGCTCGCCGGCTGCGCCGCGCAGCCGGCGCTGCGCGGCACCGGCGACCTCGGCATCGTCGTCGAGCGCGCCAGCGGCTCGCTGCTCGTCGTCGACACCACGGCGCGCCGCGTGCTGCACCGGGTCACGGGGCTGGGCGACCTCTCGCACGCCTCCGCGGTGTTCTCGCGCGACGGGCGCTACGCCTTCGTCTTCGGGCGCGACGGCGGCCTGAGCAAGGTCGATCTGCTCACGGGACGCGTGGTGGCGCGCCGCGTGCAGGCCGGCAACAGCATCGGCGGCGCCATCGGCCAGCGGGGCGAGCTCGTCGCCGTCTCCAACTACGAGCCCGGCGGCGTGCGCGTGTTCGACGCGCGCACGCTGGAGCCGGTGGCGGACATCCCGGCGCGCGGGGCCGACGGCAGGCCCTCGCGCGTGGTGGGCCTGGTCGACGCGCCCGGGCGGCGCTTCGTCTTCAGCCTCTTCGACGCGGGCGAGATCTGGATCGCCGAGATGGACCCGGACCCGCGCCGGCCGCGCATCACGCGCATCCGCGGCGTGGGGCGACAGCCCTACGATGCGCTGATCACGCCCGACGGGCGCTGGTACCTGGCCGGGCTGTTCGGGGAGGACGGGGTGGCGCTGGTCGACCTCTGGCATCCCGAGCGCGGCGCGCGCCGCATCCTGGCGGGCTACGGGCGCGGCGAGCGGCGCCTTCCCGTCTACAAGATGCCCCATCTCGAGGGCTGGGCCGTCGCCGGCACGCGCGCCTTCCTGCCGGCGGTCGGGCGCCACGAGGTGCTGGTGGTGGACACCGTGGGCTGGCGCGAGGTCGGGCGGGTGCGGGTGCACGGGCAGCCGGTCTTCGTCGAGGCTCGCCCCGACGGCCGCCAGGTGTGGGTCAACTTCGCCTTCCCGGACAACGACACCGTGCAGGTCATCGACACGGAGACCCTGCGCGTGGTGCGCACGCTCCGGCCGGGGCGCGGCGTGCTGCACATGGAGTTCACGCCGCGCGGCGAGGCCGTGTGGGTCTCGGTGCGCGACGAGGACCGCGTCGTGGTCTACGACACCGGGACCTTCGAGCCACTCGCGCGCCTGCGGGCGCGCAGCCCGAGCGGCATCTTCTTCACGGCACGCGCGGGGAGGATCGGGCTGTGAGCGTCGCGGCGGCGCGTTTCCCGGCGCTGGACCCGCTGGCGCGGGCGCTGATCGACGGCTGGCAGCGCGACTTCCCGCTGGTGCCGCGCCCCTTCGCCCACATCGCCGAGAGCCTCGCCGCGGACGAGCGCCTGGTGCTCGCCACGCTGGCGCGCCTGCAGCGCGACGGCGTGGTCTCGCGCGTCGGGCCCGTCTTCCGGCCGGGGCGCGTGGGGGCGAGCATGCTCGCCGCCGCCGCCGTGCCGCCGGCCCGCCTCGAGCGCGTGGCCGCCTGCGTCAGCAGCTTCGCGGAGGTCAACCACAATTACGAGCGCGAGCACCGGCTCAACCTGTGGTTCGTGGTGACGGGCCCCGACCGCGGGGCGGTCGAGGACGTGGTGCGCCGCATCGAGGCGCGCTGCGGCATCGAGGTGCTGCGCCTGCCCATGGAGCGCGACTACCACATCGACCTCGCCTTCCCGCTGTGGCGCGGCCGCGGCGGCGGCCACGCGGGTGTGCGCCGCGCCGGGGGCGGCACGGTGCCGCCGGAGGAGGCGGCGCTGGTCGCCGCCGTGCAGGGCGGGATCCCCCTGGTGCCGCGGCCCTACACGCGCGTGGCCGAGGCGCTCGGGTGGGCCGAGGCGCGGGTGGTCGCCACGCTCGAGCGCTGGCTCGCGGACGGCGTGCTGAGCCGCTTCGGCATCGTGGTGCGCCACCACGAGCTCGGCTGGCGTGCCAACGCCATGGTGGTCTGGGACGTGGCGGACGAGGTGGTGGACGAGGTCGGCGCGCGGCTCGCCGCGCACCCGGCGGTCACCCTGTGCTACCGCCGCCCGCGCGTGGACGGCGTCTGGCCCTACAACCTCTACTGCATGGTGCACGGGCGCGAGCGCGCGCGGGTGCTGGCCGAGGTGGAGGCGCTCTCACGCCTGGTTCCCCCGGGCACCCGCCGCGAGGTGCTCTTCAGCCGCCGCCGCTTCAAGCAGTGCGGGGCGCGCTACGCCCTGCCCGCGGCCGTGCCGGAGGCGAACGATGCCTGCCGCGCCTGAGCTCGACGCCCTCGACCGGGCCATCGTCAACCGCCTGCAGGCGGGCCTGCCGGTGGTGGAGCGTCCCTTCGCGGCGCTCGCCGCCGAGCTCGGCACCGACGAGGAGACCCTCCTCGCGCGGCTGCGGGCGCTGGCCGAGCGGGGGCTCGTCGACCGCGTCGGGCCCATGTACCGCGCCGAGGCCATGGGCGGGGACGTCACGCTCGCGGCCATGCGCGTGCCGCCGGAGCGCCTCGAGGAGGTCGCCGCGCGCGTCAACGCCTACGCCGAGGTGGCGCACAACTACGAGCGCGACGACGCGTTCAACCTGTGGTTCGTGGTGGCGGTGGAGCGGCCCGAGGACGTGGGCAGGGTGCTGGCCGCCATCGAGCGCGAGACGGGACTGCGGGTCTACGACTTCCCGAAGCTGCGCGAGTTCTGTCTCGGGCTGCGGCTGGAGGTCTAGCGATGAGCCGGCCCTGCCCCGCGGTGGTGGCGGAGGGTGCGCGGGCCCTCGACGAGATCGACCGCCGCATCGTGGTCGCCACCCAGGCGGGGCTGCCGCTCGTGCCAGAGCCGTGGGCGGAGGTGGCGGCCCGGGTCGGCGTCCCGGTCGCCGAGGTCCTGCGGCGCGTGCGCCGCATGCAGCGCCGCGGCGCCATCCGCCGCGTGGCGCTGGTGCCCAACCATTACGCCCTCGGCTTCCGCGCCAACGGCATGAGCGTGTGGGACGTGCCGGACGAGCGGGTGGGCGAGCTCGGCCGGCGCGTGGCGGCGCTGCCCTTCGTCAGCCACTGCTACCAGCGCCCGCGCCACCTGCCGGAGTGGCCGTACAACCTCTTCGCCATGGTCCACGGGCGCACGCGCGAGGAGGTCGAGACCAAGGTCGCGGAGATCGCCGCCCTGCTGGGCGAGGCCGACCGGGGGCACCGCGTGCTCTACAGCCGCCGGCTCCTCAAGAAGACCGGGCTGCGCCTGCGCGCGGCCGAAGCGCCCGAAACTTGACCCAGGTCAGGGAGACGGCCGCGGCACCCTGTCAGGCTAGGGCTGGCGATGTTCCGCGTCTCGCAGCTCATGGGGCTTCTCGCGGGGAAGGCGCGCCCGGCCCCGCCCGCCGGCGGCCCGGTGCGGCCGGTGGTGATCTGGAACCTCATCCGCCGCTGCAACCTCACCTGCCGCCACTGCTACTCGACCTCCGCCGACCGCGACTTCGCGGGCGAGCTCGACACCGCCGAGGCCGAGGCGGTGATGGACGACCTGCACGCCTACGGGGTGCGCGCGCTCATCCTCTCGGGGGGCGAGCCGCTCATGCGCCACGACATCCTCGCGCTCTCGCGCCGCGCCAAGGAGATGGGCTTCATGACGGCGCTGTCGACCAACGGCACGCTGATCGACGCGCCCCTCGCCGAGCGGCTCGCCGCCGTCGGCTACGACTACGTCGGCATCAGCCTCGACGGCCTCGGTGCCACGCACGACGCCTTCCGCCGCCGCGAGGGCGCCTTCGAGGCGGCGCTGCGCGGCATCCGGCTGTGCCGCGACGCCGGCCTCAAGGTCGGCATCCGCTTCACCCTCACCGAGGAGAACGCCGCCGACCTGCCGGGGCTGCTCGACCTCATGGAGCGCGAGGGGGTGCACAAGTTCTATCTCTCGCATCTCAACTACGCCGGGCGCGGCAACCGCAACCGCCGCCGCGACGCGCTCCACCGCACCACGCGCTCCGCCATGGCGCTGTTGTTCGAGCGCGCCTGGGAGGCCGCGCGCGAAGGCGCACCGCGCGAGTACGTCACGGGCAACAACGACGCCGACGGCGCCTTCCTGTGGCTGTGGGCGCGCGAGCGCCTCGGCCCGGCGGCTGCCGCACGCCTCGAGGGCGCGCTGGCCGCCTGGGGCGGCAACCAGACCGGGATCGCCATCGCCAACATCGACAACCTCGGCAACGTCCACCCCGACTCCTTCTGGTGGCACCACACGCTCGGCAACGTGCGCGAGCGGCCCTTCTCGGCGATCTGGGAGGAGCCGCGCGATGCGCTCATGGAGGGGCTGCGGCGGCGCCCGCGCCCGGTGCGGGGACGCTGCGCGCGCTGCCGCTTCCTCGCCTGGTGCAACGGCAACACGCGCCTGCGCGCCCTCCAGCTCACGGGCGACCCCTGGGCCGAGGACCCCGGCTGCTACCTGACGGAGGCGGAGATCGCGGGCGCGGGGGAGGCGGATGCGGCGCGCGCGGCCGGCTGAGCGCCTCGCCGCGGCCGCGCTGGCGCTGGCCGCGGCCGGGACACCGGCGCACGCGGGCACCGGCGCGCCGCACGCCGCCGCCCTCTACGCGCGCCACTGCGCGCGCTGCCACGGTGCCGATCGCCTCGGCGGCATGGGCCCGGCCCTGGTCCCGGGGGCGCTCGGGCGCCTGACGCGCGAGCGCGCCGCGCGCGTCATCCGTGACGGCCGGCCGCTGACGCAGATGCCCGCCTTCGGCGCTCGCCTCGGCGAGGCCGAGATCGCCGCCCTCGCCGCCTTCGTCTTCACGCCGCCGGCCGAGCCCCCGCGCTGGGACCTGGCCGCCATCCGGCGCAGCCACCGCGTGCTGGCACGGCCCTCGGAACTCCCCGCCCGTCCGGTGCACCGCGCCGACCCCATGAACCTGTTCGTGGTGGTCGAGCTCGGCGACCACCACGTCACGGTGCTCGACGGCGACCGCTTCGAGCCCATCGCGCGTTTCCCGACCCACCGCGCGCTGCACGGCGGGCCGAAGTTCTCCCCGGACGGGCGCTTCGTCTACTTTGCCTCGCGCGACGGCTGGATCAGCAAGTACGACCTCTGGGGCCTGCGCTACGTCGCCGAGGTGCGCGCCGGGATCAACACCCGCAACATCGCCGTCTCCCACGACGGGCGCTTCGTGGCCGTCGCCAACTACCTGCCGCAGACCCTCGTGATCCTGTCGGCCGCGGACCTCTCGCCGCTGCGCCTCATCGAGGTGCGCGACGCCGCCGGCGAGCGGGCCTCGCGCGTGAGCGCCGTCTACACCGCACCCCCGCGGGGAAGCTTCGTCGCCGCGCTCAAGGACGTGCCCGAGATGTGGGAGATCCCCTACCTGCCGGACGCCCCGCCCGTCTACCGCGGGCCCATGCACGACTGGCGCGCCGACTCCGGTGAGCCGCCCGCGGTGGAATCGGGGCCCTTCCCCGTGCGCCGCATCCCGCTCGACGAGGTGCTCGACGACTTCTTCTTCGACCCGGGCTACCGCTTCGTGGTCGGCGCCGCGCGCGGCGGCGGGGCGCGCGTCATCAGCTTGGTGACGGGGGCGGAGGTGCGCCGCCTGCCCATCGAGGGCCTGCCGCACCTGGGCTCCGGGATCTCCTGGGTGCGCGGAGGCAGGCGCGTGCTCGCCACCCCCAACCTGCGCCGCGGTGCCATCAGCGTCATCGACATGGAGCGCTGGGAGGTGGTCGCGGAGATCCCCACCCTCGGGCCCGGCTTCTTCCTGCGCAGCCACGCCCGCAGCCCCTACCTGTGGGCCGACGTCTTCTTCGGCCCGAACCGCGACGCCATGCACGTCATCGACAAGCGCACCCTGCGCATCGTGCGCACGCTGCGGCCGGCACCCGGGAAGACCTCCGCGCACGTGGAGTTCACGCGCGACGGCCGCTACGCCCTCGTCAGCGTGTGGGACATGGACGGCGCGATCGTCGTCTACGACGCGCGCACGCTCGAGGAGGTCACGCGCATCCCCATGCGCAAGCCCTCGGGCAAGTACAACGTCTGGAACAAGACCCACTACGAGGAGGGCACCAGCCACTGACACGGGTGGCGGTATACGGTTCGCAGTGGGCGGGACCGTGAACCGTGAACCGCGAGCCGTGCGCTTTGCTCAAGCGATTCCGCCGTAGCGCCGCAGGGCAGGGACGTCGTGGACGGTGATGGTGCGGCCCTGCACCGTGATCAGGCCCTTGTCGCAGAGCTGGTGCAGGATGCGCGAGAGCGTCTCGGGCTGCACCGACAGGCGCGAGGCGATGACGTTCTTCGGCGCCGGCAGGCGGATCTCGGCGCTGTCGCCCGCGTCCTCCGGCAGCTCGCCGAGCAGGTAGTTCACGAGCCGCAGCGTCGCGTTCTGCAGCGCCAGCGCCTCGATCTCGTTGACGCGCGCGCGCAGGCGCATGCTCATGGCGGCCATCACGCGGAAGCAGGTGTCCACCGACTCGCGCAGGATCTGCAGGAAGACGGCGTTGTCGAAGGCGATGAGCTCGGAGCGCACCAGCGCCTGCGCCGAGACCGGATAGCGCTTGCCTTCCATGAACATCACCGCCTCGGCGAAGGACTGGCCGGGGCGGATGATCTCGATGACCTTCTCGTCGCCCTCGGGCGAGAGGCGGTAGAGCTTGATGCGCCCCTCGCGCAGCATGAAGAAGCGCTCGGCGCGCTGCCCGTGCTCGAAGAGGTGCTCGCCCTCGGCCAGCTCCACGAGCCGCGCCGCCCGGCGCACGCGCGCAAGCTGCTCGTCGCTGAGCGCCGCCAGCACCGGGAGGCGGCGGAGCTCTTCGTCTGGGACCGAGCGGGTGTCCACGCGATGCGGAGGCCGGAAGTCCGGGGCCCGTCAGCTTTCGCGGCCGTGATGCCGTGGGCCGAATGTTACGCAAGGTGGGCCTTGGCGCACAATGCATGCGGCCGCCCGGAATTGATGCAGGTTAAGGAGCGGGCCCGCGCCCGCGGCGACAATGGGCCGCCGGCACGGGGCCGTTCGCGAACGCGTATGGCGGGCATCGGCGAGATCCTGGGCGGCGAGCACCGGCGCTGCGACGAGCTCTTCGCCGCGGCGGAGGCGGCCGCCGGCGCAGGCGCCTGGGAGGAGGCGGCCGCGCGCCTCGAGGACTTCCGCGCCGCCCTCGAACGGCACCTGGCCCGCGAGGAGGAGCGGCTGTTCCCGGCGCTCGAGGCCGCCGAGCCGCAGGCGCGCGGCCCGACGGGGGTCATGCGCCACGAGCACCGCCAGATGCGGGCCCTGGTCGCCGAGCTCGGCGAGGCGCTCGCGGCCCGCGACCGCGAGCGCTACCTGGGCGCCGCCGAGACCCTCCTGGTGCTGATGCAGCAGCACAACGCCAAGGAGGAGCACGTGCTCTACCCGATGAGCGACCGCCTGCTGGAGCCGGAGACCCTCGGCGCGCCGCCGGGGGAAGGGGACGCGTGAGCCCGGGGGAGCCCGAGGTGGCGGCCCGCGAGCGGCGCCTGGACGTGCGCGAGCTCGAGCCTCCGGAGCCGCTGGAGCGCGCGCTCGCCGCCCTGCCGGGGCTCGGCCCCGGCGAGTACCTGCACATGCTCCACCGGCGCGAGCCGCTGCTGCTCTACGACCTGCTCGAGGCCCAGGGCTTTCGCCACTGCGCGCGCGAGGGGCCGGAGGCCCCGTGGGAGATATTTATCTGGCGCGAGGGCGACGAGGCGGCGCGCGCCGCGGCCGAGGCCGCCTGCCACGGCGGCTGAGCGGTGGCGGAGGCCGGGCGGGCCGCGCCGCGGAGGGTCTGAGCCGTGCTCGCGGGCATGGCGGGTCTCGCCCTCGACCGTGCGCCGCCGCTCGGCGTGCCGCTGCGCTTCCTGCTCACCGCGCCCTTTCTGGCCGCGGGCGCGGGGCTCGCGGTCGCGGCGCTCGGCCCCGCCGCCGTCACGGCGCGCCTCGCCGGCCCGGCGGTGGCCGCCGCGCACCTCTACACCCTCGGCTTCGTCACCATGGTCATGTGCGGGGCGCTGCTGCAGCTCCTGCCGGTGGTGGGCGGCGGCACCGTGCCCGCCCAGCGGACGGTGGCGGCCGTCGTCCATGCGCTGCTCGCCGTCTCCCCGCTCGTGCTCGGCGCAGGGCTCGCGCTCGGCACGCCGGCGGCCACCGCGGCGGGTGCCGCGCTCGCGGCGGCCGCGCTCGCCGTGTTCTGCGCCGCGGGCCTTGCGGGCGTGCGCACCTGCGCGCGGGGCCAGGACACCGTGCGCGCCATCGGCCTCGCCCTGGTGGCGCTTGCGCTGGCGCTTGCGTTCGGGCTGCTCGCGGCGCTGGCGCGCGCGCGCTGGGCGGTGCCTGCGGCGCCGTGGGGCACGTTCCACCAGGGATGGATGCTGCTGGGCTGGGTGGGCGCGCTGGTGATGGGCGTGGCTTGGCAGGTGGTGCCCATGTTCCAGATGACGCCGCCCTATCCGCCGGCGGCCCGGCGCGTGCCGCTGGCGGCGCTCCTCGCAGGCCTCGTGGGCTGGAGCGTGGCGCGGGCGGCCGGATCCGCGCCGGTGGCGGCCGCGGCGCTGGGGGTCGCGGCGCTCGCGCTCGCCGCATTCGCGCTCGCCACCCTGGCGCTCCAGGCGCGCAGGCGCCGGAGGCTGCGCGACGCCACGCTGGACGCCTGGCGGCTCGCCATGCTCGCGCTGCTCGCGGCCCTCGGATGCGGGCTCGTGGCGGCGGTGCGGCCCGGCGCGGGCCCGGGCTGGGCCTGGGCCGCGGGGACGCTCTATCTCGCCGGCTTCGCGGGATCGGCCATCACCGGAATGCTTTACAAGATCGTGCCCTTCCTGCTGTGGCTGCACATGCACCGGCGCCTGCATCCGCGGCCGGGCGCGACCGCGCGCGTGCCGCACCTGCGCGAGCTGCTGCCGGAGGCCCGCGCCCGGCGGCAGCTCCGCCTGCACGCGCTCGCCGTCGCCCTGCTCGCCCTCGCGGGCGCCTGGCCGGCGCTCGCGCGGCCCGCCGGGCTGGTGGCGGCGGTCGCATGGACCCTGCTCGGCGTGGAGCTCGCGCGCGCGGCGCTGGCCGCCCGGCGGGCGCTCGCGGCCGCCGCCTGAGGCCCGGACGGGCGGCGCCGCGGCGTATACTTGACCTCGGGAGGGAATCGGTCGTGAAGCGCCAGGCCACCGGGAGCGAGCGCCTCGAGTGCGCGTGCCGCATGCACCGCTGCATGCTGTGCGGCGCGCGCATGGCGGCGCTCGCCGGCCCCCAGCTCATCTGTGAGATCCGCGGCCTCATCCAGAAGCGCCACTTCGAGCCGGGCGAGTACCTGTGCCTGGAGGGCGAACGGCGCGGCCTGCTGCACTTCCTCACCGAGGGCATGGCCAAGGTGACGGTGACGCTGCCGGACGGGCGCGAGCAGATCCTGCGGCTGGCGCTCCCGGGCCAGCCCATCGGCCTCGAGACCCTGGAGGACGAGACCAGCCCCTACGCCGTGCAGGCGCTCACCCCGGTGGCGACCTGCACCATCCGCGTGCCCGAGATCCGCGAGGTGCTCCAGTCCAGCCCCGATCTCGCGGTGCGCGTGATCCGCGCCCTCAACGAGGAGCTCGCGCACGCGCGCGTGCTGGTGCGCGACCTCGGCCTGATGCGCGCTGGCGAGCGCGTCGCCTCCTTCCTGCTCTCGCTGCTGCCGGCGGCGGGGGCCGGCGAGGGCATCCCGATGCCCCTGTCGCGCGCCGAGATCGCCGAGATGCTGGGCCTGACGCCCGAGACGGTCTCGCGCCACATGGCCCGCCTGAAGCGCGAGCGCGTCATCCGCGAGGCGCGCGGCCGCCTCCACCTGCTGGACACCGCGCGGCTGCGGGCGCTGGCCGGGCTGGAGGGCCGCCGCGCCGGGGCGCATTGATCCCGGTCAATCCGGCTTCCCGCCGCCGCCCCGACAATACGCTCCCCCGGCACGGGGTGCACCGGCGGTGACGCTCGCCCAGCACGTCCACACCTTCGGCCGTTACGTCGTCGGCCGCTTCGGCGAGCGCGTCCACAAGCTCGCCATCCACGCGGGCTTCACCTGCCCCAACCGCGACGGCACGCGCGGCATCGGCGGCTGCACCTTCTGCAACAACGCCTCCTTCAGCCCCAACGCGCGCCGCCCGCCGCCCATCGCCGCGCAGATCGAGGCCGGGCGCCGGGTGGTGCGCCGGCGCACCGGCGCGCGCCGCTACATCGCCTACTTCCAGGCCTACACCAACACCTACGGCGAGATGGAGCGCCTGCGCGCGCTCTACGACGAGGCGCTCGCCGAGCCCGACGTGGTGGGCCTCGCGGTCGGCACGCGCCCCGACTGCGTCCCGCGCGAGGTGCTGGACCTCCTGGCGGGCTACCGCGCGCGCGGTCTCGAGGTCTGGCTCGAGCTCGGGCTGCAGTCGAGCTTCGACGCCACGCTCGCGCGCGTCAACCGCGGCCACGGCTTCGCCGAGTACCGCGAGGCCGTGCGCGCCGCGCGCCGGCGCGGCATCCCCGTGTGCACCCACCTCATCGTCGGCCTGCCGGGCGAGGGCGCGCATCACGCGCGCGTGACGCTCGAGCGCGTGCTCGAGCTCGGCGTCGACGGGCTCAAGCTGCACCCGCTGCACGTGGTGCGCGGCACGCGGCTCGCGCGCGAGTGGCGCGCCGGCGGCTACCGGCCCCTCGAGCTCGAGGAGTACGTGGGGCTCGCGGCCGAGCTCGTCGCCCGCACGCCGTGGGAGGTGGTCTTCCACCGCCTCACGGGCACGGCCCCGCGCGGGCTGCTGCTCGCGCCCGAGTGGTGCGCGCGCAAGTGGATCGTGCTGAACGGCATCGAGGCCGCGCTGCGGGGGGCCGGGCTGCGCCAGGGCGCCCTCGCCGGCGCCCCGCTCGCGGAGGCGCTCGCGTGAGGCGGCCGGAGCTCGTCTGCCCCGCCGGCACCCTGCCGGCCCTGCGCGCGGCGGTGGAGGGCGGCGCCGACGCCGTCTACGTCGGGCTGCGCGGGGCCACCAACGCGCGCAACTTCCCGGGGCTGAACCTGACGCCGGACGAGCTCGCGCGCGCCGCCGGGGAGGCGCACGCCCGCGGCGCGCGCCTGTTCGTGGCGCTCAACACCTACCCCGGCCCCGACGAGTGGGAGGAGGCGGTGGCCGCGGTGGACGCCGCCGCGGCCGCGGGCGCCGACGCCCTCATCGGCGCCGATCCCGGCCTGCTCGCCCGCGCGCGCGAGCGCCACCCGGAGCTCGCCCTGCACCTCTCGGTGCAGGGCTCGGCCACCAACCGCCGCGCCATCGGCTTCTACCACGAGCGGCTCGGCATCCGCCGCGTGGTCCTGCCGCGGGTGCTGTCGCTGGCGCAGGTGCGGCGCCTGGTCGAGCGCCTCCCGGTCGAGGTCGAGGTGTTCGCCTTCGGCAGCCTGTGCGTGATGGTCGAGGGCCGCTGCATGCTCTCCTCCTACGTCACGGGCGAGTCGCCGAACCGCTGCGGCGTGTGCTCGCCGGCGAAGGCGGTGCGCTGGGAGGAGGGCCCGGAGGGGCGCAGCGTGCGGCTGAACGGCGTGCTCGTCGAGCGCTTCGGCCCCGGCGAGCCGGCCGGCTATCCCGTGCTGTGCAAGGGGCGCTTCCGGGTGGGCGGCCACGTCTACCACGCCATCGAGGAGCCCACGAGCCTCAACGTGCTCGACATCCTGCCGGAGCTGGTGCGCTGCGGGGTGGCCGCCCTCAAGGTGGAGGGCCGCCAGCGCAGCCCCGCCTACGTGGCGCAAGTCACCCGGGTGCTGCGCGAGGCGCTCGACGCCTGCCTCGCCGATCCCGACGGCTACCGGCCGGACCCCGCCTGGATCGCGGCCCTCGACCGCGTCTCCGAGGGCAGCACGCACACCCTCGGGGCGCTCGACCGCCCGTGGATGTGAGGCGGCCGTCGTGCGCCTGAGCCTCGCGCCCATCCCCTACTTCTGGCCGCGCGAGCGCGTCGAGGCCTTCTACGAGGCCGCCGCGGGCTGGCCCGTGGACGTGGTCTACCTCGGCGAGGTGGTGTGCGGCAAGCGCCTGGGGCTGCGGCTGGAGGACTGGATCGCCCTCGGCGAGCGGCTCGCCGCGGCCGGCAAGGAGGTGGTGCTCTCCACCCAGGCGCTGATCGAGGCCGAGTCCGAGCTCGCGCGCATGGAGCGGCTGTGCCGCAACGGCCGCTTCGCCGTCGAGGCCAACGACCTCGGGGCGGTGCACGTGCTCGCGGAAGCGGGTGTGCCCTTCGTCGTCGGCCCCCACGTCAACGTCTACAACGCGGCCACCCTGGCGCTGCTCGCCGGGCTCGGGGCGCGCCGCTGGGTGCCGCCCGTGGAGCTTCCGGGGCGGGTGCTGGCGCGGGTGCTCGCCGGACGGCCCCGCGGCCTCGAGGTCGAGGTCACGGCCTACGGGCGGCTCGCGCTCGCGCTCTCCGCGCGCTGCTTCACCGCCCGTGCCGACAACGTCCCCAAGGACGCCTGCGAGCTGCGCTGCCGCCACGATCCCGAGGGCCGCCTGATGGAGACCCAGGACGGCCGGGCGCTGTTCGTCGCCAACGGCGTCCAGATCCAGTCGGCCGCGCCCTGCAACCTCGCCGCCGAGCTCGGTGCCATGCGGGAGATGGGGGTGGACCTGCTGCGCGTGGTGCCGGACGCGAGCACCACCGCCGAGGCGGTGGGCATCCTCGCCGAGGCCGCAGCGGGACGGCGCGAGCCCGCCCAGGCCGCCGCCGATCTCGCCGCCCTGCGGCCCGGTGTCGGTGCCTGCAACGGCTA
>WGBS01000200.1 GCA_015494165.1 Gammaproteobacteria bacterium
ACCCGGGGCTCAGGACTCCGAGGCCACGGGGCGCGGTGGGCGGCCTGGCCGCCTGCGGCGCCTGCGGCGCCTGCGGCGCGGAGGCGGGAGACGGGAGGCGGGAGGCGAGCGAGGCGGGTTACGGCTTGCAGGCTACGGTGTACAGTCACCCGTCTCCCGTCTCCCGTAACCCGTCTCCCGTGCACTCCCACCAGGGGTTGCGGTCTGCGGCGGACGGCCTACAGTGACCGTAGGCTGCGAGCCCGGGACCTGAGGACGGAATGACCGACACCGCCGAGCGCAAGGCGACCTACCAGGACCTGCTGGCCCTGCCGGAGCACGTGGTGGGCGAGATCCTGGGCGGGGAGCTTCACACCCATCCGCGCCCCGCGCCCCGGCATGCGCATGCCTACTCGGCGCTGGGGGCGAGCCTCTGGGACCCCTTCCACGGCGGGATCGGCGGTCCCGGTGGCTGGTGGATCCTGGACGAGCCGGAGCTGCACCTGGGCGGGGACGTGCTGGTGCCGGACCTGGCCGGGTGGCGGCGCGAGCGCATGCCGGCGCTGCCCGAGACGGCGTGGTTCGAGCTCGCGCCGGACTGGGTGTGCGAGATCCTCTCGCCGTCGACGGCGGCGGTGGACCGCGGCGTCAAGCTGCCCATCTATGCGCGCGAGGGGGTGCCGTGGCTGTGGCTGGTGGACCCGGACGCGCGCACGCTGGAGGTCTACCGGCTCGGCGAGGACCGTCACTGGACGCTGCTCGAGGTGCTGCACGGGGACGCCCCGGTGCGGCAGCCGCCCTTCGATGCCATCGAGTTTCCGCTGGGGCGGCTGTGGCCGCCCGAGGGCGGGTGACGGGCGGCGCGCCGCAGTGTGCAGTCTGCAGCTTGCAGTCTGCGGTGGGCGGTGGACGGCGAGCGGGCGCCTGCGGCGGCAGAGGCGGGTTACGGCTTGCAGGCTACGGTGTACGGTCTCCCGTCACCCGTCACCCGTCTCCCGCAACCCGTCTCCCGACCCTCCCCGGAAGGGGACGGCCCGTCTGTCGCAGGCCGTGCGCTGTAACCTGCGAGCCGCTCCCTGTACCCTGTCCCCATGCCCATCCGCCAGCTTCCGCCGCAGCTCGTCAACCAGATCGCCGCGGGCGAGGTCGTCGAACGGCCGGCCTCGGTGGTCAAGGAGCTGGTCGAGAACAGCCTCGACGCGGGCGCCCGCACGCTGCACGTCGAGATCGCCGGCGGCGGCGCGCGGCTGGTGCGCGTGCGTGACGACGGCTGCGGCATCCCGCGCGAGGAGCTTGCGCTGGCGCTCGCGCGCCACGCCACCAGCAAGATCGCCTCGCTGGAGGACCTTGCGCGCGTGCGCACGCTCGGCTTCCGGGGCGAGGCCCTGCCGAGCATCGCCTCGGTCTCGCGCCTGACGCTCACCTCGCGGGCGGCGGGGTCGGACCACGGCTGGCGCGTGCGCGCCGACGGAGGGGAGGCGCTCCCGGAGCCCGAGCCCGCCCCGCACCCGCCCGGGACGACGGTCGAGGTGCGCGAGCTGTTCCACAACGTGCCCGCGCGGCGCAAGTTCCTGCGCACCGCGCGCACCGAGGCCGGCCACGTGGAGGAGACCCTGCGCCGCATCGCGCTGGCCGCCCCCGGGGTGGCGCTCGCCTACGTGCGCGACGGGCGCGAGGTCCTGCGCCTCGACGCCGCGCAGGACCGGGCGGCGGCCGAGAGGCGGCTGGCCGCCCTCCTCGGCGAGGGCTTCCTCGAGCACGCGCTGCACCTCGTGCACGAGCACGCCGGCATGCGGCTCGAGGGCTGGATCGCGCTGCCGGCCTGGTCGCGCGCGCAGGCCGACCAGCAGTACCTGATCGTCAACGGGCGGCCCGTGCGCGACCGCCTCATCGCCCACGCCGTGCGCCGCGCCTACGAGGACGTCCTCCCGCACGGCCGCCAGCCGGCCTGGGTGCTGGCGCTGACGCTGGACCCGGAGGCGGTCGACGTCAACGCCCACCCGGCCAAGCACGAGGTGCGCTTCCGCGAGGGCCGCGCCGTGTTCGACTTCGTGCACCGCACGGTGGCGGAGGCGCTCGCCGCCTCGCGCGCGCGGCCCTCGGCGAGCCCCGCGCTCTGCCCGCAGGCGCCCGCCGCCCGCCGCACGCCGGACCCGGCGGCGCCGCCGCGCCAGGCCCCGATGGCGCTCGGCGTGGCCGAGTCGCTCGCGCGCTACGCGGCGCTCGCCCTGGAAGGGGGCGCGGCGGAAGCGGGCGCGCCGACACCCGCAACGGCCGAGGAGGAGACCGCAGCGCCCGGCCCCCTCGGGCGCCCGCTCGCCCAGCTCCACGGCACCTATATCCTTGCCGAGGACGCCGAGGGCGCCCTCGTCGTCGTCGACATGCACGCCGCCGCGGAGCGCATCGCCTACGAG
>WGBS01000201.1 GCA_015494165.1 Gammaproteobacteria bacterium
CGCAATCGAGAGTGACGGGAGGCGGGGGTCGGGAGGCGAGGGTTGGTGCGCCCTTCGGGCGCAGCCATTTCTTTCCCGTCTCCCGTGACCCGTCTCCCGTCTCCCGTCACCCAAAGAGAAAGGCGGGCCGGAGCCCGCCTTTCCGTGCGCGGATTCGCGGGTGCTTCAGCCGTGGGCGCCCGCCTCGTGCACGTGGCCGTGCTCGAGCTCCTCGGGCGTGGCCTCGCGGACGTCGACCACCGTCACGTCGAAGGTGAGCGTCGCGCCCGCCAGCGGGTGGTTGGCATCGACGGTGACGCGGTCGTCCTCGACGCCGACGACGGTGACGATGCGCGTGCCGGACTCGGTCTCCGCCTGGAACTGCATGCCGACCGCCACCTCCTGCTCGGGACCGAAGAGGGAGCGGGGCACCACCTGCACCAGGGCCTCGTCGCGCTCGCCGTAGGCCTGCTCGGGGGGGATGCGGACCGTGACGGACTCGCCCGGGTTGTGGCCCTCGAGCGCCTCCTCCAGCCCCGGGATGACGCTGCCGATACCCTGGATGTAGGAGAAGGGCTCGCCGCCGCTGGAGCTGTCGATGACCGAGCCCTGCTCGTCCTTGAGGGTGTAGTCGATGGTGACCACCTTGTGCTTGCTGACCTGCATGGACATGAAACCTTTGTAGCGGATAGTGGAATGCCGGAGTCTAGCCTACGGGCGGCCTTCCCGCCAGCGCGCCCGTCGGCGCGGCGGCCCCGGTGGGCCGCCGCGCGCCTATCCCGGCCGGGATATTCCGCAGCGGCGTGCTATGGTGGGAAGGTATTCAACAGGGGTGCCGAAACATGGATTTTCTTCCGGTTTTCATGAACGTGCGCGAGCGCCCGTGCCTCGTCGTGGGCGGCGGCGAGGTGGCGGCGCGCAAGGTCTCGCTCCTGCGGCGCGCGGGCGCGCGCGTGCGGGTGGTGGCCCCGGAGCTGGACGCACGCCTCGCCGAGCTGCGCGATCTGGGGGCCATCGAGCACGTGGCGCGGGGCTTCGAGCCGGACGACGTCGCCGGCGCGGCGCTGGTGGTGGCGGCCACCGACGACGAGGCCGTCAACCGCGCGGTGTCGGAGGCAGCCCGGGCGGCCAACGTGCCGGTCAACGTGGTCGACCGCCCGGACCTGTGCACCTTCGTCATGCCCTCCATCGTGGACCGCTCGCCGGTGCAGATCGCCGTCTCCACGGGCGGCAGCTCGCCAGTGCTGGCGCGCCAGCTCCGCGCGCGACTCGAGAGCGTGATCCCGGCCGCCTACGGGCGGCTGGCGGCGCTCGCCGAGGCCTACCGGCCGCAGGCGAAGGCGCGCATCCGCGATCCCGAGGTGCGGCGCCGCTTCTGGGAGCGGGTCCTCGACGGGCCCATCGCCGAGCTGGTGCTGGCCGGCAAGGAGGAGGAGGCGCGCGCGGCGCTGGAGGCGGCGCTCGCCGAGGCCGACCCCGACGCCCGCCCCATGGGCGAGGTCTACCTGGTCGGCGCCGGGCCGGGCGACCCGGATCTGCTCACCTTCCGCGCCCTGCGCCTCATGCAGCAGGCCGACGTGGTCGTCTACGACCGCCTGGTCGCCCCCGAGATCCTCGACCTCGTGCGGCGCGACGCCGAGCGCGTCTACGTGGGCAAGAAGCGCAGCCAGCACACGCTGCCCCAGGAGTCCATCAACCAGCTCCTGGTGCGGCTCGCGCGTGAGGGCAAGCGCGTGCTGCGCCTCAAGGGGGGCGACCCCTTCATCTTCGGCCGGGGCGGCGAGGAGATCGCCACCCTCATGGACGAGCGCATCCCCTTCCAGGTGGTGCCGGGCATCACGGCGGCCTCGGGGTGCGCGGCCTATGCCGGCATCCCGCTCACCCACCGCGACTACGCCCAGGCCTGCGTCTTCGTCACGGGCCACCTCAAGGACGGCTCCCTCGACCTCAACTGGCCCATGCTGGCGCAGCCGCGCCAGACGGTGGTCTTCTACATGGGTGTGCACGGCATCAAGGTCATCTGCCGCGAGCTCGTCGCCCACGGCCTGCCGGCGCGCACGCCGGCGGCGGTGGTCGAGCAGGGCACGACCTCCGGCCAGCGCGTCTACGTCGGCGACCTGGAGACGCTTCCGGACCTCGTGCGCAGCCATCACGTGGAGCCGCCGGCGCTGATCATCGTCGGCGAGGTGGTGCGCCTGCACGACACGCTCAAGTGGTTCGAGCCCGCGGGCGGCACCGTGCGCGCCGAGGGCGGCGAGGCCGCGGCCGGCACCGCGGACGCCCGGCCGGCGGCCGACGGCGCGGCGCGCTAGCCGCGGGCGTGGGCCAGGCGGTAGACCGCCGGCACCAGCACCAGCGAGACCACCGTAGACAGCGCCAGGCCCCACACCATCACCACGGCCAGCGGCTGGAGCAGCTCCGAGCCCTCGCCGAGGCCGAGGGCGAGCGGCGTCATGCCGAGCACGGTGGTCAGCACGGTCATGAGGATGGGGCGCAGGCGGTTGCCCGCGGCCTCCGTCACGGCCTCGTCCAGGGCGCGCCCGCGCGTGCGCTCGATGCGGATCTGCTCGACCAGCACGATGGCGTTGTTGACGACGATGCCCGCGAGCATGATGAGCCCGAGCCAGACCGGCATGGAGACCGGCATGCCCGTGGCCCACAGGCCGAGGGCGACGCCGAGCAGGGCGAAGGGCACGCTCGCCAGGATCACCGCCGGGTCGCGCAGCGACTCGTACTGCACGGCCATCACCACGAACACGAGGAAGACGGCGAGCGCGAGCAGCGCCAGCCCGAGGCGGCGCCCCTGGCGCAGCGCCTCCAGGGCGCCCGCCTCGTAGAGCGCGTAGCCCTCGGGCAGCTCCAGGTCGCGCAGGCGCGCGCGCACCTCGGCCATCACCGCCTCCGGGTCGGCGCCGGCGGCGAAGGAGCCCGTGACCTCGACGATGCGCTGCTGGCGGTCGCGCTGGATGCGCGGCGGCGCGCCGACCAGCTCGATGCGCGCGACGTCGGCGATGCGCACGGGGCGGCCGCCCGCCTCGCGCACCACGAGGTCGCCGAGGGCGGCGGGGTCGCGCGCCGCCGCGCCCTTGAGCCGCAGGCGCACGGGCACGGCGCGGTCGCCGCGCACCAGCTCGCCCACCTCCAGCCCCTCGAGGGCGGCGCGCAGGGCACGGCCGACGGCCTCGGCCGTGACCCCGAGGTCGGCCGCGCGCGCGGGGTCGATGCGCACGGCGATCTCCTGGCCCGGGTCCTCGTAGGTGTGGGCCAGGTTGCGCAGCCCGCGCACGCCGCGCAGGCGCTCGACGATGCGGTCGCCGATGCGCGCCAGCGTAGCCAGGTCCGGGCCCCGCACCCGCAGCGAGAGGTCGTCGTCGCCGCGACCGAGGCGCACGCCGCGCACCCCGGCGACGTGGATGCGCACGCGCACGCCCGGCAGCGCGGCCTCGCGGATCGCGCGCCGCAGGCGCTCGGCGAAGGCCTCGCTGCTCGCCGCGCGCGCGCCCGCCGGCACGAGCTGCACGGTGATGCCGCTGCGGTTCGGGGTCTCGTACTCGGAGCGGCCGAAGACGAAGCCCCCGACCACGGTATAGGCGGTCTCGACCTCGGGCTGGGCCAGGATGATCTCCTCGACCCGGGAGACCGCGGCGTCCATGTCGTCCAGCGTGATGCCGGGATCGCCCGTCAGGCGCACGTAGATGCGGCCCTCGTCCGGCGTGGGCAGGAAGGCCTGCCGCGCGCCGGCCATCCACGCGAGCGCCGCTGCGAGCAGGGGGAGCAGCAGCGCCGGCACCGCCCAGGGGCGGCGCAGGACGGCGCGCACGAGCCCCGTGTAGGCCGCGCGCAGGCGCGCCATGAGGGCGTCGGCGGCGCGCCGCAGGCGCCCCGGGGCGCGGTCGCGCACGCGCGCGCCGAGCGCCGGCACCAGGGTGAGCGCCACGACCATGGAGCTGAAGATGGCGAGCGCGATGGTGAGGATGAGCTCGCGGAAGAGCAGCCCCACGAGGCCGCCGACGAACAGGAAGGGCAGCACGGCCGCGAGGTTGGTGCTGGTGGCGGCGACGATGGGGCTCGTCACCTCGCCCGCGGCACGCAGGGCGGCCTCGCGCGCGCCCTCGCCGAGACGCTGGTGGCGGTGGACGTTCTCCAGCATGACGATGGTGCTGTCGACCAGCAGGCCCACGCCGACCGCAAGCCCGCCGAGCGTCATGACGTTGAGGGTGAGGCCGCCCGCCGCCATGCCCGCGAAGGTGACGAGGATGGCGATGGGGATGGCGGTGCCGATGACCAGCGTGCGGCGCAGGTCGCCGAGGAACAGGTAGACCACCAGCATGGCGAGGGCGGCGCCGGTGAGGGCCGCCTGGGCGGCGTTGCGGATGGCGTGGCGGATGAAGCGCGACTGGTCGCCCACCGTGCGCACCTCGACGTCGTCCGGGATCAGGCCCTGGGCGCGCAGCCAGGCGAGGCGTGCGCGCACGTGGTCCACGACCTCGACGGTGTTGGCCTCCGGCTGCTTCTGGATCGAGGCCTTGACGCCGGGCAGGCCGTTGAGGCGCACACGCAGGCGTTCCGGCTCGTGGCCCTCGGTGACGGTGGCGATCTCGCCGAGGCGCAGGCGGCGCTCGCCGGCGCGCACCGGCAGGGCCGCCAGGGCGGCGGCGTCCGTCACGCCCGCGACGGCGCGCGCGGTCCAGGCGCGCAGCGCGCCGCTCAGGCGCCCGCCGGGCTGGTCGCGCGCGCCGGCGGCGATGGCGCGCGCGAGATCCTCGTGGTCGAGGCCGAGATCGGCCAGGCGCGCGGGATCGGCGGTGACGCTCACCTCGCGCTCGAGGCCGCCGCCGACCTCCACCGCCGCCACCCCCGGCAGGTTGATGAGCCAGCGCGAGAGGGTGTAGTCCACCCACTCGCGCAGGGCCACGGGGCCGCGCCTCTCGGAGCTCGCCACGAGCTCGAGCACCGGGATCTGCGAGGGGTCGCGCTTGAAGATGATGGGCGGGCGCACCGTGTCCGGCAGGAAGCGCCGCGCGCGGTCGAGGCGGTTGCTCGCATCGCGCAGGGCCGCGTCCACGTCGGTGCCGTAGGGGAAGGAGAGGTCCACCGCGCTGCGCCCCTCCGTGGTGAAGGACTGCACGGCGACCGCGCCCTCGGTGATGGCGAGCTGCTCCTCGAGCTGGCGCGTGACGCGGTCCTCCATCACCGCCGGCGGCACGCCCGGGTCGAGCACGCGCACGCGCACCTCGGGGTAGATGATGCGCGGCAGGAGGTCGACGCGCAGCGAGGCATAGGCCACGAGCCCGAGCACGCACACCGCGGCGGCGATCAGGCTGACGCCGACCGGGTGGTCCACCGACCAGGCGGCGATGCCGCCGCGGCGCGGCTCCATGCTCACCCGTCCGCCCGCGCCTCGCCCGCCACGCGCACGCGCGCGCCGTCGCGCAGGCCGAGCAGGCCGCGTACCACCACGCGGTCGCCGGGGGCGAGCCCGTCGAGGACCACGACCGCGGCGCCCGCGACCAGCGGTCCGGTGCGCACCCGTACGCGCCGCGCCCGGCTCTCGCCGTCGACCCGGAAAACGTAGGCGCCCGCGGGGTCGTGCCGCACGGCGGCGGCCGGCACCACCAGGCGCTCGACGGGGGGCGTGCGCAGGCGCAGGCGCGCCAGGAGCCCCGGCAGCGCCCGGGGCGGCACCGGCTCGGGCGCGGCCTCGACCGTGCCTTGGCGGGTTCGCGGGTCCACCGCGGGAAAGACCCGCACGATGCGCGCGGGCCGCCAGCCGCCGTCGAGGGCGTCGATGCGAAGCTGGGTGGCATCGCCCGCCCGCAGGCGCACGACCACTTGCGCGGGGGCCGTGACGCGGGCGACGAGCGAGGCGGGATCCACCAGTGTCAGCAGATGGGTGCCGGAGGCGACCACATCGCCGGGCTCGGCGAGGCGCTCGGTGACCACGCCGGCGAAGGGGGCGGTGATGCGCGTGCGCGCCACGCGCAGGCGCAGGGCGCGCTCCTCGGCGCGCGCGAGCGCGAGCGCCGTGCGCGCGGCGGCGAGGGCCTCCTCGCTCGCGAGACGCCGTCCCGAGAGGCGCTCCAGGCGCCGGAGGTCGGCCTCGGCCTGGGCGCGCCGCGCCTCGGCCTTGGCGAGCTCGGCGCGCAGAAGGGCGTCGTCGAGGCGGGCGAGGAGGGCGCCGCGCGCCACGCGGTCGCCCTCGCGCCAGGGGAGCTCGAGCACGCGCCCGGCCTCCTCGCTGAAGACGCGCCGCAGGCGCCGGGCGACGAGGCTGCCGGTGGCCTCGGACTCGAGCGACACGGGGCGCCGCTCGGCGGTGGCGACGGCCACGAGGTGCACGGGACGGCCCGCGGCGGCGAGCGGCCCGGCGAGCGTCAGGGCGAGCAGCGCCGCGCCCAGGCCAAGGCCGCACGCGCGGCGTGGAAATGGCTGCGGCACGCAGGTCCTCCGGTCGGCCACGGGCGGCCATTGTGCCAAAAGGCCCGGCGCGCGGCACGGCCGCGCCCTTGCGGGCGCGCGGGCCAGGGGGCAAAGTGTTCAGGCTCGACACGCCTGCGATTTCCCATGGTCCACGTACGCTATACGGAGCCGCCGCACAGCGACCGCCGCGACCTCGAGAACCTGCGCCGCGTCGCCCCCTTCCTCTGGGAGTACCGCGGGCGGGTGCTGCTCGCGCTCGCGGCGCTGGTGCTCGCCAAGCTCGCCAACGTCAGCGTGCCGCTGGTCCTCAAGGACATCGTCGACCACCTCGACCTCACCGCGCCGCACGCGCTCGCCCTGCCGCTCGCGCTGCTGCTCGGCTACGGCGCCCTGCGGCTCGCGGCCTCCGGCTTCAACGAGCTGCGCGACGCCGTCTTCGCGCGCGTGCGCTACCGCGCCATGCGGCGGCTGTCGTTGCGCCTGCTCGAGCACCTGCACCGCCTGGGCTTGCGCTTCCACCTCGAGCGGCGCACGGGGGCCATCTCGCGCGACCTCGAGCGCGGCACGCAGAGCGTGAGCTCGCTGCTCAACTACATGGTCTTCAACATCCTGCCGACGGCGGCGGAGTTCGTGCTGGTGGCCTTCATCCTGCTCGGGCGCTACGAGGCGCGCTTCGCCGTCGCCACCTTCGCCACGGTGGCGGTCTACGTGGCCTTCACGCTGGTGGTGACGGAATGGCGCATGCACTTCCGCCACACCATGAACGCGCTCGACTCCGAGGCCAACACCCACGCCGTCGACAGCCTGATCAACTACGAGACGGTCAAGTACTTCGGCAACGAGCGCCTGGAGCTGGCGCGCTACGACGGCACGCTCGCGCGCTGGGAGGACGCCGCGGTCAAGAGCCAGACCTCCATGTCCTTCCTCAACTTCGGGCAGGGGGCGATCATCGCCGTCGGCGTCACCTTCGTCATGGTGTTCGCCGCCCAGGGCGTGGTGGCGGGGACCATGACCCTCGGCGACCTGGTGCTGGTCAACACGATGATGCTGCAGCTCTTCATGCCGCTGAACTTCCTCGGCATCGTCTACCGCCAGCTCAAGCACGCGCTCGCCGACATGGACCGCATGTTCCGGCTGCTCGACCACGAGCCCGAGATCCGCGACGCGCCGGACGCGCGCCCGCTGGAGGTGCGCCGCGGCGAGATCCGCTTCGAGCGCGTGGACTTCGCCTACCGGCCCGACCGGCCCATTCTGCGCGGTGTGGACTTCCGCGTGCCCGCCGGGCGCAAGGTGGCGGTGGTGGGGCCCTCGGGGGCGGGCAAGTCCACGCTCGTGCGGCTGCTGTTCCGCTTCTACGATGTCGACCGCGGGCGCATCCTGATCGACGGCCAGGACGTGCGCGAGGTGACGCAGGAGAGCCTGCGGCGGGCGATCGGCATCGTCCCGCAGGACACGGTGCTCTTCAACGACACGATCTACTACAACATCCTGTACGGGCGCCCGGACGCGAGCCGCGAGGAGGTCGAGGAGGCCGCGCGCCTCGCCCACATCCACGACTTCATCCTCTCGCTGCCGCAGGGCTACGAGACGGTGGTGGGCGAGCGCGGGCTCAAGCTCTCGGGCGGGGAGAAGCAGCGCATCGCCATCGCGCGCGTGCTCCTCAAGGACCCGCCCATCATGGTCTTCGACGAGGCCACCTCCTCGCTGGACTCGCACTCGGAGCAGGCCATCCTGGCGGCGCTGCGCGAGGTGGCGGCGCGCCGCACCACGCTGGTGATCGCCCACCGCCTGTCGACCATCGTCGACGCCGACGAGATCCTGGTCATGGACGGCGGCCGCATCGTCGAGCGCGGCGACCACCGGGCGCTGCTGGCCCAGGGCGGGCTCTACGCCCACCTGTGGGCGCTGCAGCAGCGCGAGCGCGAGGCCGGCGGGGCGCCGGCGGCCGCCGCCGGCGCCTCCTGAAGGGCCGGCGTCCGGCAACGGAAAGGAGGTCAGCGCGATGAACGAGGAAGAGCTGCGACGGGCCGTGGAGGCCACCATCGGCGGCTGCTCCGAGGCCGAGCCCTTCGCCCTGCAGGTGCTGGGCGACAGCATGGCGCCGGAGTTCGAGCACGGCTGCATCATCATCGTCGACCCCGGCGGCATCGTCGAGAGCGGCTGCTACGTGGTGGCAGAGCACGGCGGCGAGTACATCTTCCGCCAGCTCCGCATCGAGGACGGGCGCTGGGAGCTGCATGCGCTGCAGGAGGGGCACGAGGTGCTCGAGATCCCGGGCCCGCAGGCCATCAAGGGGGTGGTGGTGCAGAAGGCCGGCCGCCGCCGCCGGGACCGCAAGCGTTACGGCTGAGCTGCAGCCCGTCTTGTGAGGCCCCCGGGAGTCAGGACAGCCCCGCCCGCTCCACCACCCAGGCGAAGTTGCGCCGGTAGAGGTCGAGGGCCGGATCGATGGCCGCAGCCACGCGGTCGGTGTCTATCGTGTCGTACAGGTGCGTGAGCACGTTGCGCATGGCGCATGCCTCCATCAGCCCTTCGGCCAGCGGGGCGGGCAGCGCCGCGCGCTCGCGCAGCCGCTGGAAGATCTCGCGGTAGCTGCCGGCGCCCTCGCCGGTCTCGCGCCGCAGGAGCTGCAGCCCGACGTCCGCGGCGGCCTCGCACAGGAGCTGCAGCAGGCGCTCGATGGCGTAGTGCTGCCGCACGCGCTCCTCGTGGGCAAGGGCCCGAAGTCCGCGAGGTCGTCGAGGAAACGCTGCAGGGCGGCGAGCTTGCGCTCCAGCACCTCGGAGCGAGCCGTCATCGCCGCTTCCTCCCCGCCTCCACGAGCGCCTCGCGCCGCGCGCGCCGGAACTTGGCGCTGTCGGCATAGAGGAAGAAGGCGCGGCTCAGCTCGTGGTCGTAGACGCCGGGCTCGGCCTCGTGCAGCGGCAGCCCGTGCCACAGGGCTTCGTAGCGCGCCACGGGATCGGTGGCGTCCGTGAGCACCAGCAGGTCCACGCGCCGGCCCGGGAGCAGGGCCTCCAGCTCGGCGAGCCAGCGGCCTTCCTCGAGCAGGCCCGGGAAGGTGCCGGGCGGCGGCATCACCGCGATGTCGAGGTCGCGCGGCGCCGGCGCGCCACGCGCCGCCGATCCGAAAAGGGTCACCAGGCGCCAGCCGTGGCGGCGCGCGAGGCGCGCGATGGCCTCGCGCGTCTCGGGATCGAGAGGCTCGTCGGGGCTACGCTCGCGCTGGCTGGACACGGCCCGGCCCTCCGCTGCCGGGCCAAACATACCACAGGGCTCAGGCGCGCGCGGGACGCCGGTCCGGCGGGAGCTGCTCCGGGCGCACGCGCGGGGCGAAGTAGGCGTCGGCCTCTTCGACGTCCACACGCCGCCCCTCGGCGTCCACGAGCGGCAGCTCGGCGTCGTTCCAGCCCTTGAGGCCAGTCTTGAGCGAGCTCACCCGGCGGTAGCCCATAAGCTGCATGGTGCGCGCGGCGAGCGCGCTGCGGTTGCCGGAGCGGCAGACGACGACGATCTCGCGCTCGCGCGCCTCGACCAGCTCCGGCACCGTCTCCTCGTAGCCCCAGTCGCAGGCGGACTCGAGGATGCCGCGCGGCACGTTGAGCGAGCCCTCGATGCGCATGGCGGCGAACTCCTCGGGCTCGCGCACGTCGAGCAGCAGCGGCGGCTCGGCCGCGGCCAGCCGCTCCTCGAGATCCCAAGGAAAGAGCTCGGGCACGTGCTCGAGGGCCTCGCGCACGAGGTCGGTGTAGCGCTTCATGAACGCACCTTCTCCTGTGTCTCGCCGTCACGCCGCCGCAGCCCCAGCTCCACGGCCATCACCGCCGCCTCCACGCGCGAATGCACCCCGAGCTTGCGCAGGATGGCCTTGACGTGGAGCTTGACGGTGCCGTCGGAGATGCCGAGGTTGCGCGCGATGGCCTTGTTGCTCTGCCCCTCGGCGAGGAGGCCGAGGATCTCGCTCTCGCGCGGCGTGAGGCGCGCGAAGGGGTCCTCGGGCTCGCGCTCTTCCGCACCGTTCTCGCCCGCCTGCACCGCGCGCGCCAGCACCGGCGCCAGCTCCGGGGCGACGACCGTCTTGCCGCCGACGATCTCGCGCAGCGCCACCACGAGCTCGTCGGGCTCCATGTCCTTGAGGAGGTAGCCCTGGGCGCCGGCGCGCAGGGACTCGACGAGGTCGCGCTCGTCGGTGCTGGTGGTGAGCATGACCACGGCCATCTCGAGGCCGCGCTGGCGGATCTGGCGCAGCACCTCCAGGCCCCCCATGCCCGGCATGCGCATGTCGAGGAGCACCACGTCGGGCTCGAGCTCGGCGGCGAGCTCGAGGCCCTCCTCGCCGCTGCCGACGGAGCCCACCATCTCGATGCCGCGGTGGGAGAGCAGGTTCTCGAGGCCCTCGCGGAAGAGGGTGTGGTCATCGATCAGCAGCACGCGCAGGCTCATGGCACCCTGGCTTCCTGCACGCCGCTGCCCTCGAGGCCGGCGCGCGTGAAGGTGAGCTGCACGCGCGTGCCCTCGCCGGGCTCGCTCTCGATGCGGAGCTTGCCGCCGAGGCGGCGCGCGCGGTCGCGCATGATGCTGAGCCCGAGGTGCTCGCCGCGGTGGGCGCTGCGCGCCGGCTGGTCGAAGCCCACGCCGTCGTCCTCCACCAGCACCTTGTAGGTGCCGTCGCGCGCCTGGAGCAGCACGCGGATGTGCTGGGCGCGGCTGTGCTTGCGGGCGTTGGCGAGGGCCTCCTGCACGATGCGCAGCACCTCCATCTCGGCCACCGCCGGCAGGCGGTCGCCCTCGTCCCATTCCTTCTGGAGGAAGACCTGGGCCCCGGTCTCGCGGCGGGCGCGCTCGACCAGGCGCTCGACCCCGGCCAGCAGGCCCCTGCGGTCCACCGGTGCGCGGAAATGGGCGATGAGCTCGCGCAGCTCGACGTAGGCCTCGTCCACGCTGTTCTCGATGCGCTCGAGCTCGTGCCACAGGCTCGCCTCCTTGCCGGTGTGCAGGCTCTCGTCGAGCACGCGGATCTGGAAGCGGAGGCTCGCGAGCGTCTGGGCGAGGGAGTCGTGCAGCTCGTGGGCGAGGCGGGTGCGCTCCTCCATGATCGACAGGCGCTGCGCCTCCTCGTCGAGGCGCGCCTTCTCGATCGCCATGCCCAGGTGGCGGCCGATGCTCGTGAGCAGCTCCTCGAGATCCTCGCGGCCCTCGAGGACGTCGCGCTCGACGAAGAGGTTGTAGACGCCGAGGGTGCGCCCGCGGTACTGGAGCGGCACGGCCAGCAGCGCGAGCTGCTCGCGGGCGAAGAGCGAGGAGCCGAGGAGCCGCCGGCAGTGCTCGAGGCTCTCGGTGACCAGCACCGCGCGCTCGTCGACGGCGGTCCCGCACAGGCAGTCGGCGGCGGGGATGACGCGGTCGCGCTCCTCCACGGTGGGGTCGAGGCCCACGCTTGCCACCAGCCGCATCTGCCCGTCGCTGTCGAGGAGGCGCACGGTGGCCGCGCGCGCGTCCACGACCTCGCGCAGGGTGTGGAGGAAGCGGGTGAGGAGGTCGTCGAGGTCGCGCGAGACGTTCACGCTCGCGGCGACGTCGTAGAGGATCTGCAGCGAGCGCGTCTTCTGCTCGATACGCTCGGTCTGCTGGCGCACGGCCTCGTCCAGGTCGCGCGAAAGCACCTGAAGGCGCTCTGCCAGGGCATTGATATTCCTGGCGGTTTCATCGAACCCGCCCGGGAGCCCTTCGGGGACGCGCGCGGCGAGGTCGCCCGAGCGCGCGCGCCGCGCCCACTGCCGCACGTGCTCGAGGGGCTGGACTAGCTCGCGGCGCACCGCGCCGGCGGCGGAGACGAGCAGGGCGAAGCCGGCAACGAGGAGGCCGCCCATCAGCGCCGCGGGCAGCGTGCCGGGCGCGTAGGCGAGCCACGCGGCGTCGAGGGCGATGGCGCCGAGCACGCCACCGAGGGCGCCGCACCGGCCGAGCAGCGCGCGCTGGCGCGGGCGCAAGGCCGGCTCCGGCAGCGCGGTCGCCGTCTCGCGCGTAGCACGCCCCCCCGGCGCCTCCGCTGCCGGTGGCTGCCGCTGCGTGTTGTCCCCAGCCCCGGCGCGGGGGCGCGGCCGGGGCGGCGCCACGCGCACCGGACGGCTGGACCGTGCCGGGACGGTCGTGGTCTGCACGGGGCTAGGATAGCACAGGGACGGACGCGCCCGCGCGGCGAAAGACCTTTCCCCTTAGGAGGTTGAGATCATTCCTCGGTGGGCGGCGAGTAGTTGGGGTCGTTGGGGTTGAGGAAGATGAACTCGAACTTCCCCGGCTCGAGCTCCACGTAGTCGATGGTGGTGCCGCTCAGCAGCTCCAGGCTCACGGGCGCGATCACGACCTCGATGCCCTCGCATTCGAAGCGCAGGTCGTCGTGGCGGCCGATGTCGTCGAAACCCATGCCGTAGTGGATGGTGCCGTCCGGCATGCGCTTGGCGGCCAGCCGCAGCGCCATGCCCTCCGACTGGGTCTGGCGGGCCGACTCGCGGATCTGCCGGGCGGCGGCGGGGGTGATGGTGATCATGGCTTCAGGCTCCTTGCGGCCGCGGGGGCCGCCTCTGCGGGTTCGCCGTGCGCCGGCGCGGACGACCGCCCGCGGCGGGCGCGCACCGCGCGCACGAAGTCCAGGAAGCGCGACGTCCAGCGGTGGGCGGCGACGTCACGCAGATGACTGTAGCAGGCCAGCGTGTTGCCGAGGACGAGGCCGTCGCGCCGGCCGTCGATCCCCTGACCGCGGCGGACCTCGTAGGCGTAGCGCAGTCCCTCCGAAGGCAGGCCCTCGAGGCGCGAGTAGTGGAACTCGTGGGCGGCGATCTCCCCGCCTTCGGGGGCGCCCGGCCACGGATGGGCCCCGGTCTCGGCAAGACGCACGTAGCCGCGCCCCTGGGGGCGCTCGCACATCACGGCCTCGGCCGGCACCAGCCCCACCATCTCGCGCCGCTCGCCGCGCCAGCGGATGGCGCGGCAGAGGTACATGAGCCCGCCGCACTCGGCGTAGGCGGGCAGGCCGCCGGCGAGCGCCTCGCGGATCGCGCCGCGCAGCTCGCGGTTCGTCTCGAGCGCCGCCATGTGCGTCTCGGGAAAGCCGCCGCCGATCAGGAGCGCGTCGGCCTCGTCCGGCAGACGCCGGTCGCGCAGGGCGTCCAGGAAGACCAGGCGCGCGCCCGCGCGCTCGAGCGCCTCGAGGTCGCCCTGGTAGTAGA
>WGBS01000202.1 GCA_015494165.1 Gammaproteobacteria bacterium
GTGCTGGCGCTCGCCGGCGAGCTCGTAGATGCCCGGGCGGCGCACCTCGCCTGCCACGCCCACGGTCGGGCCGATGGGGGGCACGAAGATGACGTCGCCGGGCTGCAGGCGCGCATCGGCGCGGGTGTCGCCGCGCAGCAGGAGATCGTAGAGGTCGAGGGTGGTGACGGCCCGCCCCTGCCGCTTGAGCTGGATGCGCCGCAGCGATCCGATGGGGCGCACCCCACCGCCGGCGAAGAGCGCGTTCGTCATGGTGGCGAGCGCGCTCACCGTGTACGAGCCGGGCCTGCGGGCCTCGCCGAGCACGAAGACGCGGATCGAGCGCAGCGGGCCCATAGTGATGGCCGACCTGACGCCGATCATCTGCTCGGCGATGCGCCGCTCCAGGAGCGCGCGCATCTCCCGGAAGCTGAGGCCCGCCACCGGGATGGGGCCGATCTCCGGGAAGTTCAGGATGCCCTCGCGCGTGACGACGAGGCTGTACTCGGCGTTGACCTTGCCGAAGAGCTGGACCTGCACGGTGTCGCCGGGACCGATCACGTAGTCCGGCGGCACGGGGATGTCGGTGGCGGGCGCGAAGGTGCTGGGTACGCCCGCGAAGAGGTCGTAGCCGTACTGGCGAAGGGCGCCGATCCTGCCGCCCGTCGCGGCGGCGGCCCGGGCCATCGCGGCCTCGATGGGGCTCGGCTTCCCGCCCCGGGCCGGCGGCAACGGCCTGGGCTGCGCGGCGGGCGCCTCCTGGGGCCGGCGCTCCTCGACCCGCACCTGCCCTTCTTTCTGCAGGGCCTTCAGGGCCGCCGCGCGCTGCTCGGGTGTAAGGCGCTCGATCAGGCGGAGCTGGTCTTCGGTGGGCTGTGCGGCTGCGGCGAGGGCGTGGTAGCCGGCCGCAGCGAGCGCGGCGGCCGTGAACAGGAGCAGGCGGGCGAGAAAGGCGCGCATGTGTGTGGCTCGTCCTTTCGTGTCTGGTGCTAGGCGAGGTCGGATGTCGGTTATCGGCGCCCGTGTGCGGGGCCCCCGCTCATGGGGCGGCCTCGTTCAGCCGGGGCGCGGCCAGAGGCCGCTCCCGACGGGCAGCGTGAGGCAAGCGTGCGATGGAAGGCAGGGGCTTCCCCGAAGGGGCGCGCGTGAAGCGCGCGTGAACCTTGCCTCCCGTCTCTTTCTTGCTCTCTTGTAGACCAGGCGCAGTCGCGGCTGGAAGCCGCTTGTATAGTGCACGGGAGACGGGTTACGGGAAACGGGAAAGACCCCAACGGCTGCACCCGAAGGGTGCGCCACCCCTCGCCTCCCGGCACCCGCCTCCCGCCTCTGGCGACTCCGGATGCGGGAGCGGCATCCTGCCGCGACCGAGAGCCGAGGAATCGCGCTTGGAAGGCGCTCCCACAAGCTCCCACAATCTGGGTTGAGGTTCGGGCCGAGGGCGGCGCCGTCATTGGCCGAAGCGGCTCATGGGATCGAGCTCGTCGGTGGCGAGCAGGAGGTCGCGCTCGAACAGGGTGTAGAGGTCGCCGGGGCTCGCCACCATCTGGCCCACGTCGCGCGTCCAGGGCGCAAGCGAGAAGTTGGCCCGCGCGCGGGTGTCCTTGGTGAGCATGATGTTGAGCGGGATGGAGACGAACACGCCCTTGTCGTAGTAGGGATCGCCGGGGCGTCCGGGCGAGGTGATGTCGTTCCCGTTCGTGACAGTGTACCACGCGCCGAATTCCACGCCGGAGCGGAAGCGGCGCTTGATCTCGAAGCGGGCGCCTTCGTCCTTCGCCAGGAAGCGGCCGGCGCGGATGGTGGCCGTCAGCCCCCAACGCGGCAGGCGGTAGTGGAAGGCGCCGATCACGGTGAGCACGCTGTAGCCGCGGAAGCGCAGGGCGCCGCCCGGCGCCCGCTGGCGCAGCCAGTCCACGCTCAGATCGGCCGCCCAGCGGCCCTGCGCGGGGAGGTACAGCGCCTGCGCGCCTGCGCCCGCGAACATCTCCTCGTAGATGCCGGCCGAAAGACGCGCGTAGACGCGCTCGGCGGGCTGCGCGTAGCGGTTCACGAGCAGCCGCAGCAGCCGCACGCGACCCCGCTTCTTGTACTCGGCCACGTCGGTGCGCACGTGCGGCAGCAGGCTGTTCGAGGGCTGGGTCACCTCGCTCACGTCCTCGGCGAGGGTGACACGCACCGTGGCGTCGGTGTAGGTGCCGGGCGACCAGCGGCGCAGGTAGCTCGCGGTGGCGAACAGGTCGTAGTGGAAGACGCCGCTGGGGTCGTTGAGGTACACCCCCAGGTTGAACGGGACGAGCCGGAAGGTGGCCCGCTCGGTGCTGTGGCGAAAGCTGACGATGTGCCCCTCCTCGCCGCCTTCGCTGACGAGGCGCGCGGGCGCGGCGGGCTCGAGCTCCAGCTCGAGGACATGCTCAGGTTGTGTATGGGTGGGGCTGGAGGCCGCACCCACACGGTCGAGCTCGCGGGGCTGGGCGCGGCGCCTCCCACGAGCCGCGTCAGCGGGATCCGGATAGGTGATCTCGACGTAGCGGTCGAGCTGCGCGCGCGACAGCAGCCCGTCGAAGTAGCGCCGGAGCTTGCGCGTGTCCGTGAAGCTGTAGGTCAGCACCGGCAGGTCGTTTTCCGTGTACGTGATGCGGATGGCCTGCGTGTCCGCCGGCCCGAGGAGCAGGAGCGTGCGCGCCGCGCGCCCGACGGCGCGTCCGATGAGGGAGATGCGGGGGTGGGTGAGGGAGGCCTCCAGCGTCGTGCCGGTGAAGCGCAGCCGCACGTGCCGGAAGCCCTGGGCGTGGAGCGCCTCGCCGAGCCGCTGCGCGTAGCTCGTGTCGGCGAGCCAGGTGCCGAGCTCGACGGCGGGCCCGGGCTTCGTCCACGGCGGCGGCTCGTGGATCTTGGGGATGAACTCCCGGTCCATGAGGGGGATGGAGACCCACGCGTTGAGGCCCGTGTCCCCACCCTGACGGGTGACCTGCGCCCCAAGCCAGCCCCAGCGGTACTCGACGCCGTAGGTGAGGCCGCCTTCGCGGCTCGCCGCACCCGAGCTCGCCGCCCGGAAGTCGCTCCTGTAGCGCGTGGCGTCGTGCTCGGCCACGAAGGCGAGGCGGCGGCTCCACGGGGGACGGTAGCGGACGCCCCCGAAGAGGCCCCCGATACGGCCGCTCCCATAGCCCACGGTCAGATCGGCGCCTCCCACCCGCTTGCCAAGCGCGACGAAGCGGGCCGAGAAGAGCTGGGTGCCGAGGAAGTCCTGCAGGCCCACCGCCACCGCGGGCCGCCAGCGCCCTTCGCGAAGCAGCAGGAGCTTCGCGTCGAAGGCCTTGTCCTTGTAGTCACCGAAGCCGGGTCCCAGGCCGCCCGGCAGGCCGCGGATGGTGGTGTAGCGGCCCGAGAGCTCGAGCCGCGGCAGCAGGGTGACGCTGCTCCACAGGGCGAGGTACGGGCGGTAGTGGCTGACGCCGAACCTGAGCGTCCCGTCCGGCTCG
>WGBS01000203.1 GCA_015494165.1 Gammaproteobacteria bacterium
ACCGCGGGCGCCTCACCCACGGCCGCGCGGCTGCTGAGGGCCTCATCTACGTGCAGAATCCCTCGAGCGTCGCCGCCGTGGAGGCGCTGGATCCGCGGCCCGGCGAGGCGGTGCTGGACCTCTGCGCCGCACCTGGCGGCAAGACCCTGCTGCTCGCCGAGCGCGTGGGCGAGAGCGGGAAGGTTTCGGCGGTGGAGGCGGTGCGCGCGCGCTTCCACCGCATGCGCGCCAACCTCGCCCGCCACGGCGCGGAGGGGCGCGTGCGCTGCTTCCTCGCTGACGGCACGCGCGTGTGGCGCAGGGTTGAGGGCCGCTTCGACCGCGTGCTGGTGGACGCGCCGTGCTCGGCGGAGGCGCGCATCCGGCCCGGGGATCCGGCGACCTCGCGCCACTGGTCGCCGCGCAAGGTCGCGGAGATGGCGCGCAAGCAGCGCCGGCTGCTGGAGGCCGGCCTGCGCTCGCTGCGCCCCGGCGGCGTGCTGGTCTACTGCACCTGCACCTACGCCCCCGAGGAGAACGAGGCCGTCGTGGCATGGCTTCTCGCGCGCCACCCGGGCCTGGAGGTCGAGGCCGTGCGCGTGCCCGCGCCCCGCACCCGGCAGGGGCTCGCCGCCTGGGACGGCGACACTTTCCCGGAGGCCGTCACGCGCGCGGTGCGCATCCTGCCCGAAGGGCCCTGGGAGGGCTTCTTCCTCTGCCGCCTGCGCCGCCCCTGAGCACGCCGGCCGCGGCGCCGCCCCCGTCCCGTCCCCTCCTACAGCACCATCCACCAAGGCGCCGCCAGCACCCTTTCGGCCAGCCACGCGAGCTCCCGCCCGCCGTGCAGGAGCAGCGCGCCATGGACGCGCTCGCCGTGCTCGCGGCGGAAGGCGAGCAGCCCCGCGGCGTCGCGCAGGCGCGGCCGCGTCGTGGCCTTGACCTCCACCGCGAGCGCCGCGCCCGAGCGCTCGACCACGAAGTCCACCTCCTCGCCGGTGACGGTGCGCCAGTAGGCGAGCTCCACCCGCTCCTCGTGCCCGCCCCGCCAGACCAGGAGGTCGTGCAGCACCAGGTTCTCGAGGTGGGGACCGTCGGGCCGGCCGGCTCCAGCGAGGTGGAGGGCAAGCCCGGTGTCCGCCCAGTAGATCTTGGGCGAGCGCACGAGGCGCTTGCGGCGGTTGGCGGCATACGCGGGCAGCCGCACCAGCAGGTAGGATGCCTCCAGAAGGTTCAGCCAGCGGTGGACCGTGGGCTGGGGCAGGCCGAGGGCGCGCCCCAGCGCGCTCTGGTTGAGCATCTGCCCCACCTGCAGGCAGACCGCGCGCATCAGCCGCCGGAAGTCCGGCAAGGAGCCGATCGCCGACAGCTCCAGCAGGTCGCGCTCGAGGTAGCTGCGCACGTAGCCCTCGAACCAGAGCCGCCTGTCGCTGGCGCTGCGCAGCTCCAAGGCCGGCACCGGGAAGCCGCCCCGGCGGGCGAGGTCCCGCCAGTCGCCGGGAGGGGCGTCGCGCCGGGCGAGGGCGTCGGGCCATGCCTGGGGCGGCTCGCGGAGGAGCAGGTCCCAGGCGCCTGCCCGGCCCTCGCCCAGCAGCTCCCCGCGGGCCATGGGCCACAGCGTCAGGTAGGCGGCGCGACCCGCCAGGGACTCGCTCACGCGCCGCATCAGGAGCAGGTTGGCCGAGCCCGTGAGCAGGAAGCGCCCGGGGCGACGGTCGCGGTCCACGAGCCGCTTGACGGCGTGGAGGAGCTGCGGCGCCCGCTGCACCTCGTCCAGCGTAAGCTGCCGCCCGCCGCCCAGGAGGGCCTCGGGGTCGCTTCGCGCCAGCTCGAGGGCATCGAGGTCGTCCAGGGACACCATGCGGCGCCGGCCGGGCACCAGCCTCTCCACCAGCGTGGTCTTGCCCGTCTGCCGGGCGCCCGTGACGACCGTCACCGGCATCACGCGCAGGCTGCGCGCCAGCAGGCCCGCGGCGTGCCGCGGCAGCACGCCGCCCCCGGCGCCCGCTGCGCGCCGCTCAGGGATTGCGCGCCGGACCATCCGCGTAGCCCCCGCCGCCACCGGCCGCGTGGCCGCAGCAGTGACCCGCCGCAGCCACGCGCCCTGAGCGCTCTGCGTGTCTATTCACGCCATGAATGATATCTATTCACACCGTGAATAGACAGAGGGAGCGAGGGAAGCGCGTGGGGCGAGGTCCGGCTCGCCGACGTGGGCGGCGAGGACGGCGCGCACGCGCTCGCGCAGCCGCACGGCCGCCTCGAGGCCGTGGCCCTCGGGGTGCACCGGCGGCAGCACCGTCACCGTCACGGGCCCGCGGCGCGGCCGCCAGCTCGCCGAGCGCAGCAGCCTCCGCGTGCCGCGGATCGCCACCGGCACCACCGGCAGGCCCGCCTCGACGGCGGCGAGGAAGGCGCCGGTGCGGAAGGGCAGCAGGCCCGGCTGCGGGTAGAAGGTCCCCTCGGGAAAGAACACGAGCGCGCCCGCGCCCGCGCGCGCGCGGGCGGCGATGCGGCGCGCATCCGCCGCCGCGCGCGCGAGCCGGAAGCGCTCGACGTACTCCGTCCCGAGGCGGTCGAGGAAGAGGCGCGCGAAGGGGTTGCGGCGCAGCTCCGCCTTGGCGACGAAGCGCAGCGGCAGCGGCAGCGCCGTCACGAGCACGAAGGCGTCGGCGTAGGACTGATGGTTGGCGGCGATCACGCAGCGGCCGTCGCGGGGCAGGTGCTCGAGCCCGCGCACGCGAAGCGGGATGCCGGCGAGCAGGGCGTAGAGACGGCCCGCCGCGCGCAGCGCCGCCCACCGCCCGCGCCCGGCACGCCCCGGCACCAGCGCCACCGCGGGCCACAGCGCCGCGGCGAAGAGGGCGAACAGAGCCCAGGCCCACGCCGCCCACAGCCAGCCGCCCGCCGCGTCCAGGCGCCGGGCCGCGAGCCGCAGCGCGGCCGCCGCGCGCATCCACGCCAGGCGCCCGCGCCGCGGGGCGCCCGAGGCGGGGACGCGCCCTTCTAGGTGCATGGCGCGGGCGGCGCCGCGGCGCACCTTGCCGCTCGAGGTCTTGGGCACCGCGTGCGGCGGCACCAGGACCACCTCCTCCGGCGGCAGCTCGCCGAGGGCGGCGACGGCCTCGCGGATGCGCGCCTCGAGCCCCGCGCGCGCCTGCGGCTCGCGCAGGGTGGTCTCGGCCATGACCACGAGGCGCTCGCCGCCCCCTTCGGGATCGGGCGCGGCGAAGGCGGCCACCCCGCCCGGGCGCACGCCCTCGAGCGCCTGCACGGCGTCCTCGATCTCCTGGGGATAGAGGTTGCGCCCGGCGCGGATGATGAGGTCCTTGACCCGCCCCGTGACGAACAGCTCGCCGTCGGCGAGGTAGCCCAGGTCGCCGGTCTCGAGCCACTCGCCGTCGAACAGCGCCCGTGTCGCCTCCGGGTTGCGCCAGTAGCCCGAGGTGGCCGAAGGGCCGCGGAACTGGATGCGGCCCTCGTGGCGCTCGGGGAGCTCGCGGCCCTCGGCGCCGACGATGCGGACCTGGTGGCCGGGCAGCGGGAAGCCGCAGCCGACGAAGCGCAGCGCCCCGGGCTCGTCCGGGGCCGCGGGCGCGGCGACGTGCTCGCGCTCGAAGGTCTCGCGCCGCACGGCGTCGACGCGCACCCCGCGCCCCGGCGGCGGGAAGCACAGGCCCACGCTGCTTTCGGCGAGCCCGTAGACCGGCATCATGGCCTCGGGGCGGAAGCCGTAGGGGCGCATGCGCGCCACGAAGCGCTCGACCGTGGCGGGGCTGACGGGCTCGGCGCCGTTGAAGGCGCAGCGCCACGAGGAGAGGTCGAGGCCCTCCAGGTCGCGCTCGCGCAGGCGCGTCGCGCACAGCGCGTAGCCGAAGTTCGGCGAGGCCGAGAGCGTGCCGCGGTGGCGCGAGACCGCCTCCAGCCAGCGCCGCGGGCGCGCCATGAAACGCAGCGGCGGCATGAGCACGAGCGGGGCGCCGTGGTAGAGGCTGCCGAGCCAGGCGCCGATCAGCCCCATGTCGTGGTAGAGCGGCAGCCAGCTCACGAAGCAGTCGTCGGGCGAGGCTCCTACGGCCTCCCCCATGGCACGGATGTTGGCCAGCAGGTTGGCGTGCGTGAGCACCACGCCCTTGGGGTCGCCGGTGCTCCCCGAGGTGTACTGGAGGAAGGCGACGGCGGATCCGTCCGGCGCCGGTCGGCGCAGGCCCGCGGGATCGGCCGCCACGGCCTCCGGGGCGACGACGCGCTCCAGCGCGGGCGCGGCCGCCCGCAGCACGCGCGCGAGCCGGCGCGCCTCCGGGAGCGTCACCAGCACCCGCGCGCCGCTGCTGGCGAGGATGCGCCCGTGGCGGCGCAGGTGCTCCTCGAGCTGCGAGACGCGCGCGGGCGGATAGAGCGGCACGGCGATGGCGCCGAGCACGAGCGCGCCTAGGAAGCACTCCAGGTAGGCCCGGCCCGTGGGCAGCATCAGCGCCACCGTCTCGCCGGGACCGACGCCGAGCGCCTGCAGGCCCGCGGCGCGGCGCAGCGCGCCCTCGAGCAGCGCGCCGTAGGCGATCGGCTGGGGCGTGTCGGTCTCGTAGAGATGGACGTGGACGCGGTCGGGCGTGCGCGCGGCGTGGTGCTCGAGGGCCTCGACGAGGGTGCGCGCGCGGACGGGCGCACCGGCACCGCCCCCCGCAGCGGGCGGCGCGGCCGGTGCGACCGCCGCGGCGGCCTCGTCTCCGGGCCCGGGCGCGGCGCGCGCCACCAGGCGCACGAGGTCGCGCACCGTCTCGGCCTGCAGGGCCTCGTCCGGCGGCGCGGCGCCGAGCGCCTCCTCGAGCCGCAGCATCAGCTCCACGCGCCCGAGGCTGTCGATGCCGAGGTCGCGGTCGATGCGGCTGTCGAGCGTCGCCTGCGCGCGGACGCCTCCGAGCTCGCGCGCGAGCGCGGCCACCACCTCGAGCACCGCCGCGGCCGCCTCGCGGCCCTCCGGCGCCGCGCCCGGCTCCGGCGCCGCGCTCACGGCCCGCTCCCCGCGGCGAGCACGAGCTCCACGGCGGCGGCGAGGTTTTCGGCCACCGGCGTGCCCCGCGGCAGCCGCCCCTCGTCGCCGGGGAGGTACTTGCCCGTGCGCACGAGCAGCGCCTGCAGCCCCGCCCCGAGCGCGCCGAGCACGTCCGCCTCCACGTCGTCGCCGATCATGAGGCAGCGTGCGGGCGCCACACCGAGGTCCGCGCAGGCGGCGTGGAAGAAGGCCGGTGCCGGCTTGCCCACGATCTCCGCCTCCACGCCCGCGGCGTACTCCAATGCCGCCACGAAGGGGCCGGCGTCTAGCGAGAGCCCGTCGGGCTCGCGGAAGTAGCGGTTGCGCCCCACGGCGAGCAGCGGCGCGCCCTCGACGAGCAGCCGGAAAGCACGGTTGAGGGTGGCGTAGGTGAAGGCCTCGCCCGCGTCGCCGACGAACACCGCATCGGGCGGCTCCGTGGGCACGCCGGCGAACTCCGGGCGCAGGCCCGGGTGGATGAGCAGGAAGGGCCGCAGGCCGCACGCGCGGATGCGCGCGAGCGCCGCGCGCGGGGCGGTGAAGATCTCGGCCTCGTCGACCGCGAAGCCCATGCGGGCGAGGCGGGCCGCCACGTCCGCGCGCGTGCTGCGCGAGGTGTTGGTGACATAGCGCACGGGCACGCCCGCCGCGCGCAGGCGCGCGAGCGCCTCGCGCGCCCCCGGGAGCGGGGCGTCGCCCACGTAGAGCACGCCGCTCAGGTCGAGCAGCACCGCCTCCACGCCTTTCATGCCCCCAGCCTACAACGGTCGGCCGCCGGGAGGGAGTGGACGGTGTACGGTAGACAGCGGACGGTGGATGACGGACAGTGAACGGGTGGCGCCAGCCGTCACAGGCTCACTGTCAACCGTTGACCGTTTACTGTGGTCCCCTTGTCCACCCCTACCGCGAAGCAGGCTGCCATGATCATCCGCCAGGAGACGCTCACGGTCCGCACGCGCGGGCGCGGGACCTACGACGTGACGGGCGAGGTGGCGCGGGTGGCGGCTGCGTCCGGCGTGGCCACGGGCCTGTGCCACGTCTTCTGCCGCCACACGAGCGCCTCGCTCATGCTGTGCGAGAACGCCGACCCGGACGTGCGGCGCGACCTCGAGGCCTTCATGGCGCGGCTGGTGCCGGACGGCGACCCGCTCTTCCGCCACACCCTCGAGGGCCCGGACGACATGCCCGCCCACGTGCGCACGGTGCTCACCGCGAGCGGGCTCACCGTCCCGGTCACGGATGGGCGCCTGGCGCTCGGCACCTGGCAGGGAATCTACCTCTGGGAGCACCGGGCGGCGCCCCACCGCCGCACGCTGGTCGTCACCGTGCAGGGGAGCGCCGAGGCGGGCGGCGGGCCGTGAGGCACGGGTGACGGTGCGTGCCCGCAGCGCCCGTCAGCCGGCTTCCGCGACCCGGCGCGCCGCCTCGCGCATGGCCGCATCCGGCCACAGGTAGAGGTCGTCGGGGGCGACGCGCGGGTGCGGGTGCGCCGCGAAGCAGGCGGCGAGCGCCGCGCGCAGCTCGGCCCGGGCGGCCGCGTCGGCCTCCGCCCCGGCGAGCAGCGCCGCGAGGCGCCTGCGCTCGTCCGGCCCGAGCGCCGGCTTCGCGAGCGCGAGCAGCCGGCGCAGCAGCCGCGCCTCGCGCGTGGGCGTGGCCCTTCGCACCAGCACGGCGCGCATGAAGGCCGCCTCGAGCTGGCGCAGCGTCGCCGGTGCCGGCCCCCGGCGGGCGAGCGCCTCCACCTCGCGCGCCCGCGCGGGGCTGCGCATTGCGAGCCACCAGCGGTGGCGCGCGGCGAAGGCGGCGAGCGCCTCCGGCGCGGGCGCGGCCAGCAGCGCGTCGAGGCGCGCGCGCGCGAGCACGGCCTCGACGAAGGCCCCGAGCCCCTCCGCCGTCTCCAGGGCCGTCTCCTCCACCACCGGCAGCCACCGGCGGCGCCTGCGCAGCGCGGCGGCGTAGAGGCCGGTGCCGGCCGGCCGCAGGCCTGCGCGTGGGGTGCGCCGGATGGGCACGCGCGCCAGGCCGCAGCTCGGCGAGCGCGCCTTGAGCACGTGCCCCGCCACCTCGAGGCGCGCCGCCGTCGCCTCCGACCAGGCGCGGAGCGCCTCCGTGACGTCCAGCGCGCGGTCGGCGACGCCGAGGGCCCGCGGCGCGTGGGGCGGGCCCACCAGCTCCACCGGCGGGCGCGGCACGCCGAGCCCCGCGCCCGCCTCGGGGCAGACCGGCACCAGCTCGAACAGGCGCGCCAGCACGCCGCGCACCGCCGGGTGGGCGCGGTCGGTGCCGTCGTAGCGCACGGGCTCGCCTGCGAGGCAGGCGCTCACCGCCACCCGCGGCCGCCCCGGTTTGGCGCCCTCTCCCGCCCGGGTCACGGCCCGCACTTCCCCTCCAGCCAGGGCGCGAGGACGGCGGCGAGGGCCTCGGCGTGGGCGGGGCTGTCGTTGAGGGCGGGGATGTAGCGCAGCGCATCCCCGCCGGCGGCGCGGAAGGCGGCCGCCGCCTGCACGGCGATCT
>WGBS01000204.1 GCA_015494165.1 Gammaproteobacteria bacterium
CCTGCGAGGCAGGCGCTCACCGCCACCCGCGGCCGCCCCGGTTTCGCGCCCTCTCCCGTCCGGGTCACGGCCCGCACTTCCCCTCCAGCCAGGGCGCGAGGACGGCGGCGAGGGCCTCGGCGTGGGCGGGGCTGTCGTTGAGGGCGGGGACGTAGCGCAGCGCCTCCCCGCCGGCGGCGCGGAAGGCGGCCGCCGCCTGCACGGCGATCTCCTCCAGCGTCTCGAGGCAGTCGACGGCGAAGCCGGGGCAGATCACGTCCGCCGTGCGCACGCCGGCGCGCGCCCATTCGGCGAGCAGGCGCTCGGTGGCGGGCTCGAGCCAGCGCGCCGGGCCGAAGCGCGACTGGTAGGCGAGAGCCCACTCGCCGTCTCCCAGCCCGAGGCGCGCGGCGAGGAGCGCCGCGGTGCGCGCGCAGCGCTCGGGATAGCGGTCGCCGGCCGTGACCTGCGACATGGGCAGGCCGTGGAAGGAGACGAGCAGGCGCTCGCCGCGCCCGTGAGTCTCCCAGTGCGCGCGCACCGAGGCGGCGAGCGCGTCGATGTAGGCCGGGTGGTCGTGGTAGCCCGCCACCAGCGCCACATGCGGCAGGGTGCGGCGCCGGCGCAGCGCTGCGCAGACGGCGTCCGCCGCCGAGCCCGTGGTGCTCGCGGCCGCCTGGGGATAGAGCGGCAGCACCACGATGCGCCCGGCGCCGGCGCGCTCGAGGGCCGCGAGCCCCGCCTCCACGGATGGCGCGCCGTAGCGCATGGCGAGCGCGACCGGCACCGCCTCGCCCGCCGCCGCGGCGAGGCGCTCGCCGAGGCGGGCGGCGAGATGCTCGCTGAGGACGCGCAGCGGCGGCCCCTCCGGCGTCCAGATGGCGCGGTAGAGGCGCGCCACACGCGGGGCGCGCAGGGGCAGGATCGCTCCGTGCAGCAGCGGCAGCCACAGCGCCCGCGGCAGCTCGACCACGCGCGGGTCGGCGAGGAACTCGGCGAGGTAGCGCCGCACGGCGCGCGCCGTGGGCGCCGCCGGTGTGCCGAGGTTGACGAGCAGGACGCCGGTCTTCACGGCGGCCAAGCCTAGCGGGGCACGCCGGCGGCGTCAGCCGGGGCGGCGAGCAGGCGCCCGTCGGGCCCGAACCAGTAGAGCGCGGACGCCGGCGCCCACAGGGCCAGCGCCTCTCCGGCGCCGATGCGCTCGCGCGCCTGCCCGCGCGCGGCGAGGCGCACATCGGCGTCCGTGCGCACCCACACCACCTGCTCGTGGCCGAGGCGCTCGACGGCCTCGCAGCGGCCCTGCGGGCACCAGGCGGCCTCCGCCGGCGCCGGGCCCGCGCGCAGGGCCTCCGGGCGCACGCCGAGGGTGAGCGCCGCGGCGGCGTGCGCCGCGAGGACGGCGCGCTGGCCCTCGGGCACGCGCACCGGCGCGCCCGCGGCCTCGGCCTCGGGGCCTGCCGCCGCGGCGCGCACGCGCGCCGGCACCAGGTTCATGCCGGGGCTGCCGACGAAGCCGGCGACGAAGGCGTTGGCCGGCCGCGCGTAGAGGGTGTCGGGGTCGGCGAGCTGCTGCAGGCGCCCGCGCTCGAGCACGGCGATGCGCTCGCCCAGGGTCATGGCCTCGACCTGGTCGTGGGTGACGTAGAGGAAGGTGCCCCCGGTGCGCCGGTGCAGGGCGGCGATCTCGGCGCGCACCTCGACGCGCAGCTTGGCGTCCAGGTTGGAAAGGGGCTCGTCCATGAGGAAGACCGCCGGCTCGCGCACGAGCGCGCGCCCCATGGCCACGCGCTGGCGCTGGCCGCCCGAGAGCTCGCGCGGCAGGCGCCCGAGCAGGGGCTCGATGCCCAGCAGGCGCGCGACCTCGCGCACGCGCCGCTCGCGCTCGGCGCGCGGCACGCCGCGCATGCGCAGCGGGAAGGCGAGGTTGTCGCGCACGCGCATGTGCGGGTAGAGGGCGTAGTCCTGGAAGACCATGGCGACGTTGCGCGCCTGCGGCGCGAGGGCGTCGACGCGGCGGCCGCCGATCCAGACCTCGCCCGCCGTCGGGGTCTCGAGGCCCGCGACCAGGCGCAGGAGCGTCGTCTTGCCGCAGCCCGAGGGCCCGAGCAGCACGTAGAAGCCCCCGTCCGGCACCTCCAGGTCGAGGGGCGCGAGCGCCTCGGTGCCGTCCGGGAAGCGCTTGGCCAGGCCGACGAGGCGCAGCTCCGCCATCAGCCGCGCACCCCCGTGGCGGCGGCGCCCGCCTTGGCAAGGCTCCGCCGCCTCCCTTCCGGGACGGCCCTCCTACACATCATCCGGCCTCCCCTCCTGCGGGCGCTGCGCCGCTCCCCGCGACTGGCCGCTCCGCGGCCCCGTGTACGCGGCGCCCTTCACGAACCACCGCTGGAAGAGCACGAACAGCGCCACCACCGGCGCCACCATCATGACGGCGAAGGCGAGGATGTCGCCCCAAGCGAGCGGCGGCAGCGTGTGGAAGGCGGCGAGCGCCACCGGCAGGGGGCGCACGCGCTCGCCGCTCGTGACCATGAGCGGCCACAGGAAGCTCCCCCACTGGGTGAGGAAGGTGAGCACGGCGCAGGTGGCGAGCGCCGGGCGCGCGTTCGGCAGCACCACCAGCAGGAAGGTGCGCAGGGGGCCTGCGCCGTCGACGCGCGCGGCCTCCTCGAGGCTGCGCGGCAGGTCGAGGAAGAAGCTGTAGAACAGATAGATGCTGAAGGCATTGGCGGCGAAGGGCACGATCTGGGCGGTGTAGGTGTCGCGCCAGCCCAGCCAGCTCACCTGGAAGAACAGCGGCACCGCCACCGCCTCGAAGGGGATGACGAGCAGCGCCAGCGCGAAGGCGAGCACGCGCCGGCGCGCGCGCCAGCGCAGCCGCGCGAGCGCATAGCCCGCGGGCGCGTTGACCGCGAGCCCCAGCACCACGGTGGCGCCCGCGATCCACGCCGAGTTTCCGAGGAAGCGCAGGAAGTCGACGCGCTCGAAGACGTCGCGGTAGTTCTGGAGCGAGACTTCGCGCGGGAACAGCCCGCGCCAGGTGGCGAGCTCGGGCAGCACGAGGGCGTCGGGCTTGAGGCTGCCCACCACCATGAGCGCCACCGGATAGAGGTAGAGCGCGGCGAGCGCGAGCAGCAGCGCGTGGCGCGCGAGCGTGCCCATCCGTCCCCTCATCCCGCCCACCTCCGGTGCGCGGCCAACCGGCGCTGGAGCAGGGTGATGGCGAGGACGATCAGGAAGAAGATCACGGTCATGGCCGAGGCGCGCGCGGCCTGCGCGCGCACGTAGGCGGCCTCGAAGATCTCGTGGACGACGGTGGTGGTGGCCCCCGCCGGGCCGCCGCGCGTCATGATGCGCACCTGGTCGAACAGGCGGAAGGCGAGGATGGGGGTGACCAGCGCCGTGAAGACCAGGGGATTGCGCAGGCCCGGCAGCGTCACGTGCCGGAAGCGCGCCCAGCGTCCGGCGCCGTCGAGCGCGGCGGCCTCGTACAGGTGCCGCGGGATGCCCTGGAGGCCTGCGAGCAGGATCACCATCTGGAAGCCCACGCCCTGCCAGATCGAGGTCACCATGATGGCGGGCAGCGCCCACGCGGGATCGTGCAGGAAGTCGCGCGGCGTCCAGTGGCCGAGCGTGAGGAGCGCGAGCGCGCGGTTGACGAGGCCGCCGGGGCCAGGGGCGTAGAGCAGCACCCACAGCACCGCCACCAGCGCGAGCGGAAAGACCACCGGCAGGAAGAAGGCCGCGCGGTAGAGCGCGCGCGCGCGCAGGCGCCCGTGCAGCAGCAGCGCCAGCCCCAGCGCGCAGGCGGTCTGCACCGGCACGACCACGGCGGCGAAGACCAGGTTGTTGCCCAGGGCCTGTCGGAAGCGCGCATCGGCGAGGACGCGCGCGTACTGCTCGAGGCCGACCAGCTCCAGCGGCAGCGGCGAGCCGAGCCGCAGGTTGGTGAAGGACAGCGCCACCGCCAGCGCGAAGGGCAGGGCGAGGAAGAGCGCGAGCCCGAGGAGCGCCGGCGCGCTCAGCAGCCAGGCCGCGCGCGCCTCGGCGCGCTCAGCGGTAGCCGGCATTGGCGGCGATGTCCTCGTCGATCAGGCGTGCCGCACGCGCGAGCGCCGCGCGCGGATCCACGCCGTCGCGGATGTCGGCGAAGGCCTGCTGGAAGGCCGAGGTGATCACGGGATAGGCGGGCGTGCGCGGGCGCGGCACGGTCCAGCCCTGCGTGAGCTGCACGGCGTAGAGGTGCAGCGGCCCGCCGGGGGCGTGGGCGGGCGAGCGCGCCAGCGCCGTGCGCGTGCCGGGCACGGCACCGTTCGCCGCCGTCATCGCCAGCACCTCCTCCGGCCGCAGCAGGAAGGCCAGGAAGCGCGCCGCGAGCCGCGGGTCGCGCGCGCGCGTCGTCACGCCCCAGGCCCAGGAGCCCTGGCCGCTGCGGCTGCCGCGGCCGAGGTCAGGCAGCGGGACCAGCACCAGGTCCTCGCCCCAGGCGGCCCGGTAGCGCGGCCAGTCCCAGTGCCCGCTCCAGGAAAGCGCCACCCGCCCCTGCACGAAGGCGGCGTCGTCCAGGTTGGGGTCCACGTAGCCGCGCCGGATCCACCCCTGCACGGTGCGCATGGCGGCGACGGAGGCCGGCCCGTCGAGGGTGCCCGCGGCGCGCCAGCGGCTGCGGTCGATGAGGTCGCCGCCCGCCGAGACCAGCAGCGGCGAGAAGCCGTAGGTGTACCACTCGCCCTGCCAGTTGAGCTTGAGGTCGAGCACGGCGCCGTCCGGGTCGCGCGCGGCGAGCGCCGCGAGCAGCGCCTCGAACTCGCGCGCGCTCCAGGCCTCGCGCGGGTGCGCCGGGATGCGCGCGCCGGCGGCCTCCACCAGGCTGCGCCGCGCCCACAGCGCGAGCCCCGAGTCGAAGGCGCCGACGGCATACAGCCGCCCGCGCCAGGTGCCCTGCGCGCGCACGCTCGGGATGAGGTCCCCGATCACGTCCGGCGGCAGGAGCCCGTCGAGCGGGCGCAGGTGCCCCTGCCAGGCGTAGCTCGCCACGTAGGGGCCGTCGAGCTCGAGCACGTCCGGCAGGTCGCCCGCGAGCGCCGCCGCCTGCACCTGGCTGCCGTAGGCGCCCTCGGGCAGCAGCGTGAGCGCGACGCGCGCCTCGGGGTGGGCCGCGTTCCAGCGCGCGACCTGCGCCTCGAGCACGCGCCGCTCGGCGGCCTGCCCCGCGTGCGCCCACACCGTGAGCGCCGCGGCCGGCCCCGCTTCGCGCCCGCAGCCGGCGAGGACCGCCACGAGCACCAGCGCCGCCAGCGCGCCCGCGAACACACCGCAGCGGGGGCGGCAGCGCCCCGGCGCCGCCGCGGACCTCATCCGCCTCTCCCGCCCGGCCATGGCGCCATTGTGCAGGCGCGCACCGCGCGCGCCCAGACCTTCCCCCTCGCGGCTATGCTATGCATGGGCACCGGGAGGTGGCGGGAATTGCGCATCCGCATCGTCCTCGACGGCAGGCTCCTGCGCGAGGCCATGCGTCTCGCCGGCACCACCACCAGGCGCGAGACGGTGGACCTCGCCCTGCGCGAGTTCGTCGCGCGGCGGCGCCAGCGCGAGCTCCTGGCGCTCGCGGGCCGCGACCTCATCGCGCCCGATTACGACGTGCGCGCGGCGCGGCGGGCGATGGCGCGCCGCCGCGGCTGAGCGCGCCCGGTGGTGCTCGTGGACAGCACCGTCTGGATCGCTTTCTTTCCGTCTGCGCCGGGCAAAGCCCCGCCAGGAAACGGGGGACGGCTCAGCAGCCGGTCAGCGCGTGCGCCCAGTCGAGGACGGCGCGCACGCGGTCGTTGAGGAGGGCGCGCGCCTCCTCGTAGGTCACCCAGCGGAACTCGTCGTGCTCGGGGCGGCCGAGCTCGGGGCTGACCGGCAGATGCGGCTCGCCCTCGGGCGCCTCGGCGACGTAGTAGCGCGCCACCTTGCCGCGGCCGTAGGGCGGGGTCTCGGTGTAGGCCTCGCCCCAGCGGAACTCGAGACGCTCGAGCCCCGTCTCCTCGGCGACCTCGCGGCGCGCCGCCTCGAGGGGCGACTCGCCCGCCTCCACCAGCCCCTTCGGGAAGTCCCAGTAGCGGTAGACGCGCAGCAGCAGGTAGCGGCAGCCGTCGGCGCCGTGGCGCACCACCACCACCCCCGCCGAGAGCGTGTGGCCCCCTTCGCCTCCCATGCGC
>WGBS01000205.1 GCA_015494165.1 Gammaproteobacteria bacterium
CTCGCGCTCGTAGAAGCCCGCGACCTCGTCGAGCAGCTCGTCCACGGCCCCCGTCTCCTCGCCTACGGCGATCATCTGGAGCACCAGTGGCGTGAACAGCCCCGTGGCCGAGGCGGCGCGCAGGAGGGACTCGCCGCGCTCGATGGCGTTTCGCATCATGAGCACGCGCTCGGCGACGTAGGCGTTGCCGGCGCCGCGCGCCACCAGGGTGATGCCCTGGATGATGGGCACGCCCGAGCGCTGCACCATGGCGAAGGCGCGGGCGATGCGCGCGAGCGTCGCCCGCAGCACGATGTCGCCGACCACGGGGAGCTTGAGCTTCCAGCGGTCCCAGGTGTGGCGCCCGCGCTCGCTCTGCAGCCACAGGCGCACGCCGGCGGCCGCAGCGACGAGGCCTGCGAGCAGCCACGGCCAGCTCCGCACGGTGAACTCGGAGACGGCGATCAGCACGCGCGTGGCGAGCGGCAGCTCGATCCGGAAGCTGGCGTAGACCTTGGCGAAGGCGGGGATCACCATGAGGTTGATGATGGCGAGCGCCACCGCCATCGCGACGAGCACGAAGACCGGATAGCGCAGCGCCTGCTTGACGCGGTCGCGCGTGTCCTTCTCGAGCTCGAGGTGGCGCGCGAGCTGCTCGAAGGCCTCCTCGAGGCGGCCGGTGCTCTCGCCCACGTGGACGATGGACACGTACAGCGGCGGAAAAAGCTCTGGGTGGCGTCCCAAGGCGCTGGCGAGGTCGCGCCCCGACTCCAGCGTGTCGGCCACGTCGTCGAGCGCGCGCGCCATGAGGGGGTTGCGCGCGCTCTCGGCCAGCCCGCGGATGGCGCGGATGATGGGCACGCCCGCGCGCGTGAGCGTGTACATCTGGCGCGTGAACATGATGAGGTCGACGAGGCCGGGCCAGCGCGCGCCGAGCCGCTCGCGCAGCGCCGCGAGCGGCCCGCGCCGCTCGGGGGCGGGCTCGATCTCCACCGGCACGGCGCCGGCGTTGAGGAGCTGGGCGGCGGCCGCCTCGGCGCTCGGGGCCTCCGTGACGCCCTCGAGCGGGTCTCCGTGCTCGGTGCGCGCGCGGTAGCGGAAGCGCGGCACGGATCAGCCCTCCGCGTCTGCGCCGTCGCCGGCCGCCGCCTCGGGGGCGGGTGCCGGGGCCACCGGCTCCTCGACCTCGCCCGCCACGCGCAGCACCTCCTCCAGCGTGGTGACGCCCTCGGCGGCGTAGTCGAGGGCGCGCAGGGCGAGCGGGCGGAAGCCGGGCTGGGCGCGCGCGGCGCGCTCGAAGGCGGCGGTGTCGCCGCGGCGCAGGGCGTCGGCGAGCGCGGCGTCCATCTCCAGCAGCTCGTAGACGCCGATGCGCCCGCGGTAGCCCGTGTTGTTGCAGTGCGGGCAGCCGGTGCCGTGGCGCAGGCGCAGCCGCCCGGCATCCTCGCCGATCGTGGCGCGCAGCCAGGCGAGCTCCTGCGCGTCCGGGGTGTAATCCTCCACGCAGGAGTCGCAGATGCGGCGCACGAGGCGCTGGGCGATGACGCCGCGCAGCGAGGCCGCCACCAGGTAGGGCTCGCCGCCCATGTCGATCAGGCGCACCGCCGTCGAGACCGCGTCGTTGGTGTGAAGCGTCGAGAGCACGAGATGGCCCGTCATGGCCGCGCGCAGGCCGATCTCGACGGTCTCCTGGTCGCGCATCTCGCCCACCAGCACGATGTCCGGGTCCTGGCGCAGGGCGGCGCGCAGCACCGTGGCGAAGGTGAGGCCGATGCGCGGGTTGACCTGCACCTGGTTGATGCGCGGGATGCGGTACTCCACCGGGTCCTCGACCGTGATGATCTTCTTCTCCGGCGCGTTGAGGGCGCTGATCGCGGCATACAGGGTGGTGGTCTTGCCCGAGCCGGTGGGGCCCGTCACCAGCACCATGCCGTGGGGCCGCTGGATGAGGCGGCGGAAGCGCGCCAGCACGTCCGCGGGCATGCCGAGCTGCTCGAGCTCGAGCAGGCCCGCCGACTGGTCGAGCAGGCGCATCACCACCGACTCGCCGTGCTGCACGGGCATGGTCGAGAGGCGCACGTCGATGGAGCGCCCCTTGACGCGGATGTTGAAGCGCCCGTCCTGCGGCAGGCGCTTCTCCGAGATGTCGAGCCCGGCCATGAGCTTCAGGCGCAGCACCAGCGCCGGGGCGATGCGCTTCTCGTTCATGACCTGCTCGTGCAGCACGCCGTCGATGCGCTGGCGGATGCGCAGCACGCTCTCGTCGGGCTCGATGTGGATGTCGGAGGCGCCCACGCCGACGGCGTCCTCGAACAGCGAGCGCAGCAGGCGCACCACCGGCGCGTCCGTGACCTCCTCGTCCGCGACGAGCTGCTCGAGGTCGATGCCGGGGCTCTCGGCGAGCTCCTCGCCGAGCTCCTCGGCGAGCGAGCTGATCTCCTCGGTCTTGCGGTAGACGAGGTCGATGGTGCGCATCAGGTCCGATTCGCGCACCACCGCGAGCTTCAGGGGGCGCTTGAGGATGCGGGTGAGCTCGTCGTAGGCGAAGATGTCGGTGGGGTCGGCCATGCCCACCAGCAACGCGCCGTCCTTCTCCTCGGCCAGCACCAGCGCGCGGAAGCGGCGCGCGTAGGTCTCGGGCAGCATGCGCGCCACCTCCGGGCGGAAGCGGTAGTGGCGCAGGTCGATGAAGGGGATGTGGAGCTGCTCGGCGAGGAAGGCGAGGAGCTGGTCCTCGTCGAGGTAGCCGAGCTCGATCAGCGTGCGCCCGAGCTTGCGCCCCGTGCGCTTCTGCTCCTCGAGCGCGCGCTGGAGCTGCTGCTCCGAGATCACCTTGTTGCGCACCAGCAGGTCGCCGATGCGGATCCTGCGCCGCGGGGCGGCCGCTCCCCTCGTCGCGCCCGTGTGCTCGCTCATCGCTGCCTCCTCCTAGCGGCCGAGGGCGGCGAGGCGCTCGCCGACGAAGCGCTCGAGCGCCGGCGCCAGGCCCAGTCCGCGCGCGCGCCGGTAGGCCTCCGCCGCCTCCTCGCCGCGCCCCAGATGCTCGAGGGCGATCCCGAGGCCCACCCACCACTCGGCGCGGCGCGGCTCGCGCGCGAGCGCCGCGCGGTAGGCCTGCGCCGCCTGCGCCGCGCGGCCGGCGCGCTGCTCGAGCGCCCCGAGCAGGCCGTAGAGGGCGGCGTCGCTGCCGGGCAGCGCGCGGCGCAGCGTCGCGATGGCGGCCTCGAGCTCGCCCCGCTCGGCCAGCAGGCGGGCGAGCAGCCGTGCGAGCGCGCTGTGGCCGGGCTGGGCGGCGAGCGCCTCGCGCAGCACGCGCTCGGCCTCCTGGGGGCGGCCAGCGCGCAGCTCGAGACGCGCCAGGGCCTCGGCCGACTTGGGGTGGCCCGGCACGGCCCGCATGGCCGCGCGGAAGGCGCGCCGCGCGCCGGCCCAGTCGCCGGCACGCATCGCCGCGAGCCCCTGGGCGTAGGCGCGCTCGGCGCGCTGCGCCGGGGTGAGCGGGCGCAGGCGCCGCTCCATGCGCGGCGGTTCGACGGGGGCGGCCGGTGCGCCGGCTTCGGGGGGTGTGGTTTCACGCCCGGCGGCGGGCTGCGCGGGGCCCGCGCGCCCGCGGCCTCGCGCCACGCCCGTCGCCGCCCTGGGCTCTTCGGCCGCGGGCGTCTTGGCCGCCCCGGCCGGCGCCTCGCGCCGCGGCGCCGGGGTGAGCTGCAGCTCGAGGCGGTGCGGCGCGCCCTCGGCCCCCGGCAGCAGCCGCACCGCGACCTGCGCCACGGGCCGCGCCGTGCGCGCGCGCAGCTCGAGGGCGCCGGCGCCCTCGCGGACCTCCACCGCCTTGACCAGGGGCCCCGCGGACGGCGGGGCGAGCCCCGCCGCCGCCCGCGCGCCGCGCAGGCGCACCAGCACGCCGTCCGCGGTGCGGGCGGTGTCCACCGGCGGCACGGGCCCCTCGATCTCGGCCACGAGACGTGTCCGGCCGCCTTCGCCGCCCGGCAGCAGGCGCACGGCACGCAGCATGGGCCGCGCGGGCGTGGCGGGTGATGCCGCCGCAGCCTTCCCGGCCGCGGCCCTGTCGGCCGGCGGCAGCGTTCCGTCCTCGGGACGCGGCGCGGCGTGTGGATCGGCCTCTGTAGCCTGCGGGCCGGGCGGCGCCGCGGATACGCGCGGCGCCGGGTGGCGCTCGAGGAGATACCACCCGGCGCCGCCGAGGGCCGCGCCGGCGGCCACCACGAGCGCGATCACGGCCGCCACCGTGCGCCGCGGGTGGGGGACGGGCGGCGGCGGGCGCACGTCCGCGAGCGCCTCCCGCGCGTCCGGGGGCGCGCGGCGGCGGGCGTCCAGGTCGCGCAGCATGTCGTTGATCAGGCTCATCGCGCCCGCGAGTCCTTCTCTCCGCCCGCGTTCATGCCGGGCGCAGCAGGCGCCGCCACCAGGGCCGCGGCGCGTGCGCGTCCTCGGTGTCGCGCACCGCACGGCGCACGTGGGCGGCGCGCACCTGGCGCTCGCCGCGCCCGAAGGCGACGAGCAGCGACTTGTGCGCGAGGATGTTGACCAGGCGCGGGATGCCGCGGCTCGCGCGGTGCAGCCGCCGCACCGCGCGCGGCGCGAAGGCCGGCGGGCCCCGGTAGCCGGCCACCGTCATGCGGTGGGCCAGGTAGGCGCCGCACTCGCGCTCGTCCATGGGGCGCAGGCGGTGGGCGAAGGTGATGCGCTGGCGCAGCTGGCGCAGGCGCGGCTGCGCCAGGCGCGCGTCCAGCTCGGGCTGGCCGAGCAGCACCACCTGCAGAAGCTTGGTCTTCTCGGTCTCGAGGTTGGTGAGCAGGCGCTGCCCGACGACAGCCTCGAGGCGGTGCGCCTGCTCACCAACCTCGAGACCGAGAAGACCAAGCTCCTGCAGGTGGTGCTGCTCGGCCAGCCCGAGCTGGACGCGCGCCTAGCGCAGCCGCGCCTGCGCCAGCTCCGCCAGCGCATCACCTTCGCCCACCGCCTGCGCCCCATGGACGAGCGCGAGTGCGGCGCCTACC
>WGBS01000206.1 GCA_015494165.1 Gammaproteobacteria bacterium
GCCCCCTTCCGTCCCGACTGGGCGGCGCTGGTGCTCGTCTACTGGGCGCTGGCCCTGCCGCACCGCGTGGCCGTGGGCACGGGCTGGCTGGTGGGTCTGCTGCTCGACGTGCTGCGCGGCGCCATCCTCGGCCAGCACGCCCTGGCGCTCGCCGTGGTCGCCTACCTCGCGGTGCGCCTGCACCAGCGCCTGCGCGTCTTCCCGCTGTGGCAGCAGGCGCTCGCCGTGCTGCTGCTCCTCGCCCTCGACCAGCTCCTGGTCGCGTGGATCGACGGCGTCGCGGGCCTGCCCGGCGGCGACTGGCGCCAGTTCGGCGCCGCGCTCACGGGCATGCTGCTCTGGCCCTGGGTCTTCGCCAGCCTGCGCGGGCTGCGCAGGCGCTACCGGGTGAGCTGAGGCCGTGCGCCGCTTCCACCTCAAGGACCACCGCGCCGAGCAGCGCCTGTTCGCGCGGCGCGCGGCCCTGGCCGCCGCCTTCGCGGTGCTCGCCGTCGGCGCGGTCGCGGCGCGCCTGGTGCAGCTCCAGGTGCTCGAGCACCGGCGCTACAGCACGCTCTCGCACGAGAACCGCGTGCGCCTGGTGCCGCTGCCGCCGCCGCGCGGGCTGATCTTCGACCGCAACGGAACCCCGGTGGCCGAGAACCGCCCCGCCTACCGGCTGGAGGTGGTGCCGGAGGAGGTGCCGGATCTCGACGCCCTGCTCGAGCGCCTCGGGCGCATCGTGGCGCTGCGTCCCATCGACGTCGAGCGCTTCCGCGCGCTGGTGGCGCGCAAGCCGCCCTTCGAGGCCGTGCCCCTGCGCCTGCGCCTGAGCGAGGCGGAGGCGGCGCGCTTCGCCGTCCACCGCCACGAGTTCCCGGGCGTGGACATCGCCGTGCGCCCGGCGCGCCATTACCCGGCGGGCCCGCTCCTCGCCCACGTGCTCGGCTACGTCGCGCGCATCGACGCCGACGACCTCGAGTCCCTCGACCCCGTCGAGTACCGCGGCACCAGCCACGTGGGCAAGCTCGGCATCGAGCGCGCCTACGAGCCGCTGCTGCACGGCCACGTCGGCATGCAGCAGGTCGAGGTCAACGCCCAGGGGCGTCCGCTGCGCGTGCTCGAGCGCACGCGCCCGCGTCCCGGGCGCAACCTGTGGCTGACCATCGACCTGCGCCTGCAGCGCGTCGCGCAGGAGGCCCTCCGCGGTGCGAGCGGCGCGGTGGTGGCCATCGACCCGCGCACGGGGGAGGTGCTGGCGCTCGTGAGCGCGCCCTCCTACGACCCGAACCTGTTCGTCAACGGCATCGACCCGGCCACCTACCGCGCGCTGGCGCGCGACCCCGACCGCCCGCTGTTCAACCGTGCCCTGCGCGGGCGCTATCCCCCGGGCTCCACCATCAAGCCCTTCATGGCGCTCGCCGGCCTCGAGGCGGGCGTCATCGCCCCCGGCACCACGCGCTACTGCCCGGGCTGGTACATGCTGCCCAACGACGAGCGCCGCTACCGCGACTGGAAGCGCTCCGGCCACGGCGTCACGGACCTGTACAAGGCCATCGCCCAGTCCTGCGACGTCTACTTCTACGACCTCGCGGTGCGCCTCGGCATCGACCGCATCCACGACTTCCTGGCGCGCTTCGGCTTCGGTGCCGGTGCCGGCCTCGACGTCGCCGAGGAGGCCCGCGGGCTGCTGCCCTCGCGCGCGTGGAAGCGCCGCGCCCGCGGCCAGCCCTGGTTCCCGGGCGAGACCGTGATCACCGGCATCGGCCAGGGCTACCTGCTCGCCACGCCCGTGGAGCTGGCGGCGGCGACGGCCACCCTCGCCGCGCGCGGCGCGCGCGTGCACCCGCACCTGGCGCGCGCGGCGGCCGATCCCGGCGGCGCGCCGGAGCTGCTGCGCTTCGCGCCCGAGCCCCCGGTGCGCCTCGCCGACCCCCGCCACTGGGAGGCCGTGGTGCGGGCGATGGTGCGCGTGGTGCACGGCCGCCACGGCACCGCCCGCGGCATCGGCGACGCCCCCTATCGCATCGCGGGCAAGACCGGCACCGCGCAGGTCTTCGGCCTCGCCGAGGACGAGGAGTACGACCCCGAGACCCTCGCCGAGCGCCTGCGCGACCACGCGCTGTTCGTGGCCTTCGCGCCGGCCGAGGCGCCGCGCATCGCCGTGGCCGTGGTCGTGGAGAACGGCGGCAGCGGGGGTGCCGTGGCCGCGCCCGTCGCGCGGCGCGTGATGGACGCCTGGCTGCTCGGCGCAGGTGCCGAGCCGGGCAGGAGGGCGGCACGGTGAACGGCGAGCGCATCGGCCTGCCCGGCGCGGAGGCGGCGCGGCGCGCCCCGGGCCTCGCCGCACGCCTGCACCTCGACCTGCCGCTGCTGCTCGGCCTGCTGGCCGTGGCCGGGATCGGGCTGGTGGTGCTCTACAGCGCCTCCGGCGAGCGCATCGAGGTGGTGTGGCGCCAGCTCCTGCGCCTCGCCATCGGCTTCGGCGTCATGGTCGCGGCGGCGCAGGTCCCGCCGCAGACGCTCCGCCGCTGGGCGCCGTGGCTGTACGGAGCGGGGACCCTGCTGCTCGTGGCCGTGCTCGCCGTCGGCGCCACGGGCAAGGGCGCGCAGCGCTGGCTCGACCTCGGCGTGGTGCGCTTCCAGCCCTCGGAGCTCATGAAGCTCGCCCTGCCCATGGTGGTCGCCTGGCACCTGGCGGACGCGCCGCTGCCGCCCGACGCGCGGCGCGTGGCGGCGACCTTCGCCGCCATCCTCGTGCCGGTGGCGCTCATCGCGCGCCAGCCCGACCTCGGCACCGCGCTCGTGGTGGGCGCCGCCGGCTTCTTCGCGCTGTTCCTGGCGGGGCTGCGCTGGCGCTGGCTCGCGGGCCTCGTGGCGACGGCGGCGGCCGGCGCGCCGGCCCTGTGGCACGTGATGCACGACTACCAGCGCGCGCGCGTGCTCACCTTCCTGAACCCGGAGCGAGATCCCCTGGGCGCGGGCTACCACATCATCCAGTCCAAGATCGCCATCGGCTCCGGCGGACTCTTCGGCAAGGGCTGGCTGCACGGCACACAGGCCCACCTGGAGTTCCTGCCGGAGCGCGCGACCGATTTCATCTTCGCGGTGCTCGGCGAGGAGTTCGGCCTCACGGGCACGCTCGCCCTGCTCGCGCTCTACCTGTTCCTGGTGCTGCGCGGGCTGCACATCGCCGCACGCGCGCAGGACACCTTCGCGCGCCTCGTCGCCGGCGCCCTCAGCCTCACCTTCCTCGTCTACGTCGTCGTCAACACCGGGATGGTCACGGGCCTGCTGCCCGTCGTCGGCCTGCCGCTGCCGCTCGTGAGCTACGGCGGCACCTCGCTCGTGACCGTGATGGCGGGCTTCGGTATCCTCATGTCGGTGCACACGCACCGCAAGCTGCTGTCGCCGTCGTGAGCCCCGGCACACGCGCGTGCGTTCCCGCCCGCGCCCTCTGCGGCGCCGCAACGCTTGCCTGCGCGCTCGTCGCCGCGGCGGCACCGGCTTCGGCCTCACCCGGCTTCACCGCGCGCCCCGAGGTGCGCGCCTACCTGGATGCCCTCGCACGCGAGCACGGCTTCGCCCGCGAGCGGCTGCTCGCGCTGTTCGAGCGCGTCGCCCCGCGCGAGGAGGTGGTGCGCGCCATCAGCGCGCCGGCGGAGGCGCGCCCCTGGCACCGCTACCGCCCCATCTTCGTCAACGAGGCGCGCATCGCCGGCGGCGTGCGCTTCTGGCGCGCGCACCGCGCCCTGCTCGCGCGCGCCGAGGCGCGCTACGGCGTCGACGCGCGCGTGATCGTCGCCATCATCGGCGTGGAGACGCGCTACGGGCGCCACACCGGGCGCCACCCGGTGCTCGCCTCGCTCGCCACGCTCGCCTTCGACTATCCGCCGCGCGCGCGCTTCTTCCGCCGCGAGCTCACCGAGTACCTGCTGCTCAGCCGCGAGGAGGGCCTCGACCCCCTGCGCGTGAAGGGCTCCTACGCCGGCGCCATGGGGCAGCCGCAGTTCATCCCCAGCAGCTACCGCCGCTACGCCGTCGACTTCGACGGCGACGGCCGCCGCGACCTGTGGTCGAGCGCAGCGGACGCCATCGGCAGCGTCGCCCACTATCTCGCGGTGCACGGCTGGCGGCGCGGGGCGCCGGTGGCGGTGCGCGCGCGCGCGCGCGGCGAGGCCTGGCGCGAGGCGGCGGGCGGCCTGGAGCCGAGGCTGGCCGTCTCGGCGCTGCGCGCGCGCGGGCTCGAGCCCGTGCGCCCGGTGGCGGGTGATCCGCCCGCCGCGGTGCTCGAGCTCGAGGGCGCGGACGGGCCCGAGCGCTGGCTGGTCTTCGCCAACTTCGGCGTGATCATGCGCTACAACCGCAGCCCCAAGTACGCGCTCGCCGTGCACGAGCTCGGCGAGGCGGTGGCCGCGCGGCTGGCGTCGCCGGCGGAGAACGAGGACGAGGAGGATGCGGACCTCTGAGCGCCTGCCGCTCGCGGCCCTCCTGTGCGCGGCGCTGACGCTCGCCGGCTGCGCGAGCGCGCCGGTGTGGGACGAGGACGAGGGCTGGCTCGAGGACGGGCCGCCGGCGCGGCCGGTGGACGTCTCGCGCGTGCCGGATGCGGTGCCGCGCCACGAGCCGCGCAGCCGCTACGGCAACCCCGACTCCTACGTCGTCAACGGCCGGCGCTACCACGTGCTGCCGACCGCGCGCGGCTACGTCGCGCGCGGCATCGCATCCTGGTACGGGCGCAAGTTCCACGGCCGGCGCACGGCGAGCGGCGAGCCCTACGACATGTACCGCATGACGGCGGCGCACCGCACCCTGCCGCTGCCCTCCTACGTGCGCGTCACCAACCTCGAGAACGGCCGCTCGGTCGTGGTGCGGGTCAACGACCGCGGCCCCTTCCACCCCAACCGCATCATCGACCTCTCCTACGCCGCCGCCGCGCGCCTCGGCATGCTCGAGCGCGGCACGGCCCTGGTCGAGGTGCGGGCCATCACGCCCGGGGAGCGGGCTCCGGCGCGCGCCACGCGCACCGCCGCACGCGCGGCACCGCGCATCTACGTGCAGGCCGGGGCCTTCGCCGACCGCCGCAACGCCGAGCGCCTGCGCCTGCGCCTGCTGCGCGCGGGCCTGCGCGCCGTGGCCCTGCAGCGCCACGACCACCCGGATCTCCCGCTGTACCGCGTGCGGCTCGGGCCCTTCGCGAGCGTGGAGGTCGCGGACCGGGTGAGCGTGCGGCTGTGGCGCCTCGGCATCGCCGACGCCCACGTGGTCGTCGACTGAGCCCCCTCGCGCGGGGGGCGGCGCGCCCGTAGAATGGCGCGCGCCGGTGCCCGCCGCGGCACCGCGAGGGAGCGCCAAGCCCATGCACAGGCCCATGCGAGCGATCGTCGCCTTCGCCCTCCTGGGGCTCGCCGCCCTGGCGCGCGCGCAGGAGCCGCCGCCGGTGCCCGCGCCGCCGCGCCTGGAGGCCCGCAGCTGGATCCTCGAGGACTTCCACAGCGCCCGCGTGCTCGCCGCGCACGAACCGCAGCGGCGCATCGAGCCCGCCTCCATGACCAAGATGATGACGGTCTATGTGGCGCTGAAGGAGATCCATGCCGGGCGGCTGCGCCTCGACGACCGCGTCACGGTGAGCGAGAAGGCGTGGCGCACGCCGGGCTCGCGCATGTTCATCGAGGTGGGCAGGCAGGTCACGGTGGGCGAGCTCCTCAAGGGTATCATCGTGCAGTCCGGCAACGACGCGAGCGTCGCCCTCGCCGAGCACATCGCGGGCAGCGAGGACAGCTTCGCCGGCCTCATGAACCGCTACGCCGCGGCGCTCGGCATGCGCCAGACCCATTTCGCGAACGCCACCGGCCTGCCGCACCCGAAGCACTACACGACCGTGGCCGACCTCGCGAAGCTCGCGCGCGCCCTCATCCGCGACTTCCCGGAGGAGTACCGCTGGCACGCCATCAAGAAGTACACCTACAACGGCATCACCCAGTACAACCGCAACCGCCTGCTGTGGCGCGACCCCTCGGTGGACGGCATCAAGACGGGCCACACCGAGTCCGCCGGCTACTGCCTGGCGGCCTCGGCCGAGCGCGACGGCATGCGGCTCATCGCCATCGTCGCCGGCACCAAGGGCGAGGAGGCGCGCGCCCGCGCCGCCCAGGCGCTGCTCAACTGGGGATTCCGCTTCTACGAGACGCGGCGGCTCTACGAGGCCGGCAAGCCCCTCGCGCGCCCGCGCGTGTGGTTCGGCGCCCGCGAGGAGGTGCCGGTGGGCCCCGCGCGTGACGTCTACGTCACCTTCCCACGCGGCCACTACCGGCGCCTGGAGCCCGCCATGCGCCTGCCGGCGCGCCTCGAGGCGCCGGTCGAGCAGGGCCGCCGCCTCGGCGAGGTGCGCGTGCGCCTCGACGGCGAGACGCTCGCCGAGGCGCCGCTCGTCGCCCTCGAGCCGGTGCCCGAGGGCGGCCTGTGGCAGCGCCTGCGCGACCGCGTGCTGCTGCTCCTCGAGTGAGCCGGTGACGCGTCCCGTCCATCTCAACGGCCGCCTGGTGCCGCCGGAGGAGGCCCGCGTCAGCGTGCTGGACCGCGGGTTCCTCTTCGGCGACGGCGTCTATGAGGTGGTGCCCGTCTACGGCGGCCGGCCCTTCCGGCTCGAGGCCCACCTCGAGCGCCTGGCGCGCAGCCTCGCCGCCGTCGGGATCCCCGATCCCCACGACCGCGCCGGCTGGACGGCCCTCGTCGGGGAGCTGCTCGCCGCGGGCCCTCCCGGCGAGGACCTCGGCCTCTACATACAGGTCACGCGCGGGGCGGCGGAGACACGCGACCACGTCCCGCCCGCGGACCTCGAGCCCACGGTGGTCGCCATGGCGAGCCCCATCCCGCCGCGGCCGCCCGAGCTCGCCGCGCGCGGCATCGCCGCGGTGCGCCTCGCGGACCTGCGCTGGAGCCGCTGCGACATCAAGGCCGTGACGCTGCTCGCCAACGTGCTCGCGCGCCGCGAGGCGGCGCAGCGCGGCGCCGCCGAGGCGATCCTGGTGCGCGACGGCCTGGTCACCGAAGGGGCGGCGAGCAACGTCTTCGCCGTCCTCGACGGCACCGTCGTGACCCCGCCCAAGGGGCCGCACATCCTCCCGGGGATCACGCGGGACGTGGTCCTCGAGCTCGCGCGCGCCGAGGGGCTCGCCGCGCGCGAGGCGGCGCTTCCCGCCGGGGCGCTCGACCGCGCCGAGGAGATCTGGATCTCGAGCTCGACGCGCGAGCTCGTCCCCGTCACCCGCCTCGACGGCCGTCCCGTGGGCGAGGGGCGGCCGGGGCCGCTGTGGCGGCGGCTGGACGCCGCCTACCAGGCGCTCAAGGCGCGCCACCGCGCCGGGGCCTGAGCGGCGGGTGTATCCTGCTTCGTGTGCGGGCAGCGGCGCGGAACCCCGACCATGGCAGGCGACCGTCTGGAGCTTCCGGGAGTCGAGTTCCCCTGCGACTTCGCCGTCAAGGCCATCGGCCCCGCCGGCGGCGGCCTCGAGGGCGAGGTGGTGGCGGTGGTGCGCCGCCACGCCCCGGACCTCGGCGAGGGCGCGGTGCGCACGCGCCCGAGCGCCGGCGGCCGCTACCTCGCCGTGACCGTGCGGCTGCGCGCGCGCTCGCGCGAGCAGCTCGAGCGCATCTACCGCGAGCTCCACGCCCTCGACTCGGTGCTCATGGTGCTGTGAGCGCCCCGACCGCCCCCACGCTGCCCGCGGTGCGCATCCGCCGCCTCGGCCGCCGGCCCTACGGGCCGGTGTGGCGCGACATGCAGCGCTTCACGGACACGCGCGGGCCCGCGACGCCCGACGAGATCTGGTGCGTGGAGCACCCGCCGGTCTACACCCTGGGGCTGGCCGGGCGCGAGGGCCACGTGCTCGACCCGGGCGGCATCCCCGTGGTGCGCTGCGACCGCGGCGGCCAGGTCACCTACCACGGCCCCGGGCAGGCGGTGGTCTATACGCTCGTCGACCTGCGCCGCGCCGGCCTCGGCCCGCGCGCCTGGGTGGAGGCCCTCGAGCAGGCGGTCATCGACCTGCTGGCCGAGCACGGCATCGCCGCCGCGCGCGAGCCCGGCGCCCCCGGCGTCTACGTCGAGGGCGCCAAGGTGGCGGCGCTCGGCCTGCGCGTGCGCCGCGGCGCGGCCTACCACGGCCTCGCCGTCAACGTGGACGTGGACCTCGCCCCCTTCGCCCGCATCGACCCCTGCGGGCGGCCGGGGCAGCCCGTCACCCGGCTCGCCGACCTCGGCGTGCGCCTCGGCACCGAGGCGGTGGCCCTCGACCTCGCCGCGCGCCTCGCCGCGCGGCTCGCGGCGCGGCCGCGGCCGGCGGTGCTATAGTGCCGCCCGTGAGCGGAGACGAGCGCACACCCGGCCGGCGACGCGAGCGCGGCGCGGCGAAGGTGGCACGCCTGCGCGTGCGGCCGGAGCCGACGGCGCGCCCGGCGCGCAAGCCGCCCTGGATCCGCGCCAAGGCGCCCACCTCGCCCGAGGTGCGGCGCCTCAAGGCCATCCTGCGCGCGCACCGGCTGCACACGGTGTGCGAGGAGGCCTCCTGCCCCAACCTCGGCGAGTGCTTCGGCCATGGCACCGCCACCTTCATGATCCTGGGCGACGTCTGCACGCGGCGCTGCCCCTTCTGCGACGTGGCCCACGGCCGACCCGCGCCCCCGGACCCGGACGAGCCGCGCAACCTCGCCGAGACCGTGGCGGCCATGGGCCTGCGCTACGTGGTCATCACCTCCGTGGACCGCGACGATCTGCGTGACGGCGGCGCGGCCCACTTCGCCGCGTGCGTGCGCGCGGTGCGCGCGCGCTGCCCCGGCATCCGCGTCGAGATCCTCGTGCCGGACTTCCGCGGGCGCCCCGAGCGCGCCCTCGAAGCGCTCGCCGAGGCGCCGCCGGACGTCCTCAACCACAACCTCGAGACCGTGCCGCGCCTCTACCGCACGGTGCGACCCGGCGCCGACTACGCCCACTCGCTGCGCCTGCTCGAGCGCTTCAAGGCGCGCCACCCGGAGGTCCCGACCAAGTCCGGGCTGATGGTCGGGCTCGGCGAGACGCTCGAGGAGGTCGAGCAGGTCATGCGCGACCTGCGCGCGCACGGCGTCGACATGCTCACCGTGGGCCAGTACCTGCAGCCCTCCGTGCACCACCTGCCGGTGGCGCGCTACGTCACGCCCGAGGAGTTCGCGCGCATCGAGGCCCTCGGCTACGCGCTCGGCTTCTCGCACGTGGCGAGCGGCCCGCTCGTGCGCAGCTCCTACCACGCCGACCTCCAGGCGGGCGGGGTGCTGGGGGACGTGCGCGCCGAGCCGTGAGCGAGGTCGCGCTCACCCGCGCGCTCGAGGCCCTCGTCATGCCGCTGGGGCTCGCGCTCGCCGGCGGCGCGCTCGCCCTGCTGCTCGCCGCGGCCGGCCGGCACCGCGCGGGCGCGGCGCTCGGGACGCTCGCGCTGCTCCTGCTCTACGCGGCCAGCATCCCCGCCACCGGCCAGTGGCTCGCGCGGCTCAACGAGGCGGGCGTGCGGCCGCTGCCGCCGGCGGGGCCGCTGCCCGCGGCCGACGCCATCGTGGTGCTGGGCGCCGGCCGCTACGCCGACGCCCCCGAGTACGGCGGCGACACCGCCTCGCGCCTCGCCCTCGAGCGGTTGCGCTACGCCGCGCGCCTGCACCGGCGCACGGGCCTGCCGGTGCTGGTCACGGGCGGCACCCCGTTACCCGGCGAGGCCGTGCCGGAGGCGGTCTTCCTCGCGCGCGTGCTGCGCGAGGACTTCGGCGTGCGCGAGGTGCACGCCGAGGCCGCCGCCCGCACCACCTGGGAGAACGCGCGCAACACCGCCCGCTGGCTCAAGGCCCGGGGCTGGCGGCGCATCCTCCTCGTCACCCACGCCCAGCACATGCGCCGCGCGCTGGCGAGCTACGCCGGCACCGGCATCGAGGCGATCCCGGCCCCGACGCGCTTCTCCACCCCGACAGCGATGTCCAAGGGCCCGTTCCGCTGGCTCCCCTCGGCCTCCGCCCTCGAGGGCGTCACCCGCCACCTGCACGAGATCCTCGGCCGCCTCTGGTACCGCCTGCGCCACGACGCCGCTGCCGGCAGCGTGGCGGCGCCGCATCAATCCCCGGGCAGCGGATAGCGGACGCTCTGCGGTTCCGACAACGCCGGCGCGCTCGTCGGCGATGGAGGAACTCGCCGCGCGCCATGCACGTGGCCATCCGTCGAACGCACGCCGCCGCTCATTGATGCAACGGCGGGACGTGTCGTCGCGCCTTCCGCCACGCCTCTGAACCGCCTCTCCGGGCGGCGCGACCCAGGGGGCGAGCGCGGCGCGCGCCGCGCCGGACAGAGTCCCGAGGCACAAGCGCAAGAGGAGGCATCGGCATGGGAAAGACCCACGGCACGCCCCGCGGCAAGCGCCGCCTGAAGACGACCGCCCGAGCCGTCGCCGCGGCCCTGGCGCTGACGGCCGCCGCCCAGGCGCCGGCCGGCGACCCCGGCGCCGCCGGTGGAGGCATCGCGATCCCGAACGTCGGCATCAAGGGCACCGCGGCCACGCACATCCGGCCCTGCCGCGGTCCCGACCTTGCGGTGGTGAGCTTCCGCGTCGGCCGCATCCAGCGCATCGACGACTTTCACGCCCGCGTGGAGCTCGTCGCGAAGGTACGCAACGTCGGCTCGGCCGACTACCGGAGCGCGCCGGGCAAGCAGTCGATCTTCATCACGCGCCTCTGGCCCGACGGGAGCACCTCCCACGTGCTGCGGCGGGTCGCGTTCCGCGAGCTTCCGAAGGGGCACGGTGCGATGCGCATCGTGCGCGCCTGGACGAAGGTCTACACCGGCGAGGAGTTCCCGGGC